>JAITUD010000368.1 GCA_031286555.1 Microbacterium sp.
CGCACCCGCTCGCTCACGATGTCGCGGTAGAACAGCGTCGCCGCACCGCTGGGGCGCGAGTGCGCTATCGCGATGAACGAGCCGTCGCTCGTCTGCACCCAGAGCACGATGTCGGCCGACGACAGATCGGCGAGCAGCTGCCCGTCTCCGGCGAGGCGGTGCAGCCATTCGACGTCGGCGTCGCTGAGGAGCCCCTGGGCGTGGACGAGATCACTGAGCGTGGACACCCTTCCAAGAATAGGGTGCACGGCCCCGGGACTCAGAGCACGGCGAGGGATGTCGCGCGCCAGCGCCCGTCCAGGCCCTCCAGACGCACGGCCACAGCGCGCACGCGCCCGGGCCCCGCCACGACGAGGGTCGCCTCGAGCACGGACTCCGCCGGCGAGGAGTGCCGCAGCGACAGGATCCGGAAGACCGGTCGTGTCGCAGGAGTACCGCGTGCGCTCCGTGCGCGCGCGGCGAGATTCGACCGGACGACCAGCTTGCGGAAGGAGTCCTCGTTCAGCCAGCGCGCGAGCTGCTCGACCTCGCGGACGCCCGCGAGGACCTCGAGCACACCCTGGGCGAGTCCGCGGAGCAGCGGCACCGGATCGGGCAGCGCATCAGCCGGCGTGTGCTGGGGCGCGAAATACTCCTGCGCGGTCATCTATCGTCCTCGATCCATGCTGCGTGGTGTCCTTGCCCCAGCGCGAACCCCAGGAAAGTAGACCACGGATGCTCCGTCTCGGGAAGCACCTTGATGCAGTTCTGTGGATAACACGTAGCCGCCACCCGCGCTCCCCTAGCCTCGGAGTGTGGAATGGGAACACCTCTTCGACGACCTCGAGGGACAGCTCGCCTCCGAGTGGGAGGCCGAGCGCGCCGCGCTCGACGCCGAATCCGAACGGCTCCGCATCTCGAAACTCGATCTCCGAGATCGACTGCGCGCGCTCTGCGCCCAGTCCGCTGTCGTCGTGCTCGAGCTCGGCGACGCCGAGCGCCTGCACGCCACGGTGCGCACGATGGGCGCGGACTGGGTCGCCGTCACCGCCCAGGACGACACCCGCCCCATGATCGTGCCGATCTCGGCGATCACGTCCGTCGGCACCGATCACGGCCACCTGCTCGGCAGCCTGGACGCGAGCGCTCCGCTCGCGCCCCTGCGGGCCAGGATGACCCTGGGCTTCGTGCTCCGCGATCTCGCACAGAGACGCGTTCCCGTCATCCTCTCGCTGCGCGACGGCACCCTGCGGCACGGCACGATCGATCGCGCCGGGGCCGATCACCTGGACATCGCCCTGCACGACTCCGGCGAGCCTCGCCGGACCTCTACCGTCCGGGGCTTCCGAATCGTGCCGTTCACGTCGCTGCGCTGGGTGCGCGAAGAGCGATCGGGTGTGCGAATGCCCTGACCCGCACCGCGGGTACGCGGGACGGACGCCGGGCGCCCGGATCAGCGCTGGATGCGCGGCGCCGGTCCCCAGACCTCGGGGAAGCTCGCGTTCTCGGACTGGCGCCAGAGCGCCGTGCGTCGCGCCACCTCGGTCTGGTCCTCGAGGTAGTCGTCGACGCTGGTCTCCTCGACCCTCCAGCGCGGCGGGGAACCGAGCTGCGCACCGCGCAGTCGGCCCTCGTGGACGAGCGCGATGACCTCGTCCACCGAGACGGCGCGGAGTTCAGCGACCTGGCCGGGTGCCAGGTAGCGAGGGGCGGACGGGGTGGGTTCGGGCATTGCTCCATTGTTGCGCGAACGGCGGGCCGAAGGACAGCACCCGGGCCCCTGTGGATAAGTTTCGAGGCGTTCTTGCGGGATCTGTGACTATGTCCTCATGACGACGCACTCGCGCACCCGCCGCTCGTTCCTCGCGGACACGCGGTTCCTCATCGGCATCGCGCTGGTCATCGCCTCGATCGCGGGTGTGTGGCTGCTGGTCGGGGCGGCCAGACAGACGACGCCGGTGCTTCAGGCATCGCGCACCATCGTTCTGGGCGAGCCGCTCGGGTCCTCGGACTTCCAGGTGGTCGAGGTCGGTCTCGGAACTCTCACAGACGACTATCTCGCCCCGCAGGACCTGGAACCGGGCATGATCGCGGCGCGCACGATCGACGAGGGCGAGCTCGTGCCGCGGTCCGGTGCGACGGATGCCGGTGATGGTCGCACCACGACGATCGTGATCACGAGCACCGGAGCCATCCCCGCCGGCGTCAAGGCCGGCAGCGCGGTGGAGCTCTGGCAGGCTCCGCCCAGCGAGGACGGCAGGTCCTTCGGCGATCCCCGTATCCTCGTGCCCGACGGCGTCGTCGCCTCTGTGGCCGAGCCCGAGGGCATGCTGAACGACGCCCGCACCGATGTCGAGCTGGTCATCGATCGGACGGATGTCGCCGACGTGCTGTCCGCGATCACCGGTGGATCTGCCCTGTCCGTCATCCCGGCGGGGGCGGCCGGATGACCGCCGTCGTCGTCGCGCTCTCCGACGAGGAGCGGGCACGAGCACTGGCGACAGACCTCGAGCTCGAAGACGTCACGGTCCTCTCGGTCAGCGCACCCGACGCGATCGACGCGGCGGACCTGCAGGCGGCCGACGCACTCGTCATCACGCCGTCGCGTCGATGGATCACGCGTGACCTGATCGCGGCATGCGACCACGCCGCGGTTCGGATCGTCGCCTTCGGCGACGGCGAGGAGAGGCTGCTGGCTCGGCACGGACTCGCACCGGCGCTCTCCGAGGACACCCCGGGCTGGCGCGTCGCCGAGGCGCTGGCCGCCGACCGACCCCACACGCACTCTGCGACGGCGGATGCCCGCACGTCCCGTGTGCTCGCCGTGTGGGGCCCGCACGGTGCTCCCGGCAGGACGACGCTGGCCATTCAGCTCGCCGTCGAGCTCGCCCGCACCGGGCGCCGCACGGCGCTGCTCGACGCCGACACCACCGCCCCGTCGATCGCTCTGCAGCTGGGGCTGGGTGACGAGGCGCCCGGTCTCGCCGCGGCCTGCCGTCGTGCGGAGCTGGGCAGCCTCGACAGCGCAGAGCTGTCGCGCCTCGCGGTGGCGGTCGAGACCTCTGCCGGGCCGATCGACGTGCTCGGCGGACTCAACCGCCCGTCGCGGTGGCCCGAGCTCGGTGCCTCGCGAATGCGCGGCGCGCTGCACGCGTGCCGCGACTGGGCCGAGGAGATCGTGATCGACGTGTCCGCCTCGTTCGAGGAGGAGGACGACGACTACGATCTCGCCGCTCCGTCACGCCACGCCGCGACGGTGGCTGCGCTGCGCGAGGCCGATGCGATCATCGCCGTGACCTCGGCCGATCCGGTGGGTGTCAGCCGGTTCGTGCGTGGGCACGCCGAGTTGCGACACCTGGTCGGGCCGACGCCGATCACGGTCGTCGCGAACTCCGTGCGACCGGGGCCGCTCGGCATCGACGCCCGCGGTCAGATCCGCCGGACACTCGACCGGTTCGCCGGCATCGATGACGTGCAGTTCCTGCCCTACGACCAGCGTGCTGCGGATGCCGCGCTGCTGCACGCGCGCCCGATCGCCGACGTCCTGCCTCGCTCCCCGCTGGTCGCCGCGGTGCGCCGGCTCGCCGCGGGACTCGCCCCTCGGGAG
>JAITUD010000326.1 GCA_031286555.1 Microbacterium sp.
CGACGTCGGGCACCGTCTCGCGGATCACGGCGATCGCGGACGGCACGTCGGCGGCGTCGCCGACCACGTCGACGGATGCATCCAGATCGGCGCGCAGGCCGGACCGGAAGATCGAGTGATCGTCGACGATCACGACCCGGATGCCGGTCATGCTGCCTCCTCGTTCTCGCGGTACCCGGGCCGGCCGATCATGACTGCACCCCTGTGAACTTCAGGTGCACTTCGGTCCCCTGCTCGCTGCTGCGCACGGTGGCGCTGCCGCCGGCCCGCCGCATCCGCCCGATGATCGATTCGCGCACGCCAAGACGGTCGCCGGGTACGCCGTCGAGTTCGAAGCCCGCCCCGCGGTCACGGATGAAGACGTCGACCCCCGAGGCGGAGCCCTCGATGTACACCGACACCTCGCCGCCGGCATGCCGTGCGGCGTTCAGCATCGCTTCGCGAGCGGCCGCGGCGACCTCGCCGCTGGCCCGCTCGGATGAGAGTCCGGCGGAGACCACGTCGATGCGCACCGGGTAGTCGAGCTCGAGCGCTCCGGCGTAGTCGCGCAGGTCGGTGGGCAGATCGCTGTCCGCCGGCGAGTCGCCGTCGTACAGCCAGGCGCGAAGCTCGCGTTCCTGGGCCCTCGCGAGGCGGGCCGCCTCGCTCGACGGGCCGGCGCGGTTCTGGATCAGCGCGAGGGTCTGCAGCACCGAGTCGTGCAGGTGAGCGGCCATCTCGCTGCGCTGCTCCTCACGGATGCGGCGGATGCGCTCGCCGGACAGCTCGCGCCAGCGCCGGTACAGGGTCGACGACAGCACCACGGCGATCGCCAGCAGCGGAAGCAGCAGCACGAGCGACATCACACCGCGCAGGGCCAGGATGAGGAAAAGGATCACCATCATCGCCACAGCGATCGTGCGGATGATGATCGAATGGCGCGGCCCACGAGCGGGGTCGGCCTGATCGACCAGCGCCGACCAGATGCCGGCGGCCACACCGAGCAGGAGGCATGCGGGCAGCGCGAGCACGGTGAACACGTTGTCGCCGACCACGGCCCCGTAGACCCACGGGTACCAGCCGTTGGTGAGGAACACGAACAGCGCGGCACCGGCGAGCGCGAGCAGCGCCCATGCGATCGGCACCTGACGCGAAGGAGCCTTCTCCCCCGCCTGCCACGGCATCAGTGCCCAGCACCACACGTACAGCAGCACTCCGACACCGCCGAGCAGCCCCAGCACCACGAACAGCGACCGGATCGCCCACACCGGCGCGCCGAGGTGCCGCGCGAGCCCCGCGCTGACACCCGAGACCACGCACTCGCGGTCACGCTCCAGCGGCGGGCGCGGCGGCGGCGCGACCCGAGGAGGGCGCGGCAGGATGCCGGGGGCGGAAGAGTGCATGCCGCAATCCAATCACTCGCGAGGAGCTGAACCCCTGTCCCGGAGCGAAGATCAGGGTCGGGTCAGGGGTTCACCCCATGGCGGGCCGGAACCCCGGGCGGACAGGATCGAACCATGACCCTCCCGACCGCCCCGCCATCTGCCACCCCACCGCCACCGGCGCCGCACGGCTCCGATCGGTTCTTCCTGTGGGTGGCCGGTCTCGGGCTCGCACGCTCCGACGGGTGGGTCGGCGGTGTCTGCGCCGGCATCGCCGCGCGGCTGCGGATCGACCCGCTGATCGTGCGCGGCATCCTGCTGGTCACGGCGCTGTTCGGTCTGCCACTGGCCTTCCTGTACGCCGCAGCCTGGGCGCTGCTGCCGGATGCCGAGGGAAGGATCCACCTGAGGGACCTGCTGCACGGCCGGTTCGAGGCCGCGCAGCTCGGCATCCTTGCACTCCTGATCCTCGCGTTCGTGCCGGTCGCGAACCCGTTCTGGTGGCTCGGCGGAAGCTGGGGGCTGTTCTACAGCACCGGCCCGGTCTCGGTCCTCCTCATCCTCATCGGGCTGACGGCCGTGGCCGCGCTGCTCGTCCTCATCGTGCGTGCCGCGCGCCGCACCCCGGGCGCCCTGGCACCGGATCCGCGAACGGCTTCTGCGGATCCGGCCGGCCCCGACACATCCGCGACGGTCGGCGACTCGGGAATCGCCGACCTCGCGGACGGGCGAGGGCCGGATGCCTCGCTGATCGCCGAACCGGCGATCGCGGCATCCGCCCTCGCCGATCCTCCCGTGCCCCCGGCCGTCTCCGCGGATGCCGGTGACCTGGATGCCTGGCGTGCGCAGCACGCCGCATGGCAGGAGCAGGAGCAGGCCTGGCGCCGTCAGCAGCAGGACGCCGACCGGGCCGCGCGGGAACAGGCCCGCCGTGAGCGGCAGGCGGTGGCCGCACAGTTCGCCGCCGAGGCATCCGAGCGCCGTCGTGCGAAGCGCGCGTCGAACCCTCGCGTCAGCGGGGCCTATCTCGCTGCGGTCGCGGGGCTCGCCCTCGTGACCGGCGCGGTGGTCGCGCTGCTGGCCGACAGCGGCGCGGCCGTGGCGCTCGCCCTGTGCACCGCCGCGCTGCTCCTCGCGCTCGGCATGGTCATCGCCGGCGTCTCGCGGCGCCGCAGCGGGCTGCTCGCGTTCCTCACCGCGATCACGCTCGCCGGCGGAGCCATCGCCGGGGGCTTCACCACCATCGGCGACGTCGTCATCGGCGACAGCAGCATGAGCAACTCCGAGGCGTCGACGGTGCGGCAGCCGTTCGGATCGATGTCGATCTATCTCATGCCTCTCGACGGCGGTGTGAGCAATCCGGTCACGCTGTCCAAGGGTTATGGCAGCACCACGATCGAGGTGCCGCAGGGCGTGAAGCTGCAGCTCGACGCGACCGTGCAGGACGCGACTGTGCACTGGATGACGCTGACGATCAGCAAGGACGGCACATTGGAGGCGACCGACGGCGGCGTGTGGACCGGTACGCAGCGGGCCGACGGAACGCGCCTGATCCAGCGCACGAAGGCCTCCGGACCGGATCCGGAGAGACCCGATGCGCCGAGCACCCTGGCACCGGTGCGGCTGCAGCAGCAGTCCGGCGACATCAGCATCACGTTCTACGAGCAGGAGAAGGCCGAATGAGCGCCGCAGACGACAGCACCGAAGTCCTCGGCGAGACCCTGTTCGGCGAGGCGGATGCCGCGACGCCGCCTGCTCCGGAGGCGCCGCCCGCCGCACCCGTGGCACCGCGCACGCGCTGGGCGGCGATCGTCTGGGGTCTGTTCTTCGCCGGGCTCGCGTTCGCCGGCATCTGGATGCTGAGCGATTCGCAGCGACGCGACGGCGTCACGGACTGGCTCGCCGGGCTCGCTCCTGCGACGATCGTGGCCGTCTCGCTCCTCGCCGTCGGGGTTCTCGTGCTCATCGCCGGCCTGGCGGGCCTGCTCCGCCGGCTGCAGCGCAGAGCGTCACACTGATTCCCCTGTGCTCGAGCTTCTAAATTCAATGGAAGCTACACTTAGAGCATGGACGTCAGCGCAGAAGCAGGACGGATCGGCGTGCTCGCCGACCCCACGCGGCAGGCGCTGTACGAGTACGTCGCCGCGCAGCCCGAGTCCGTCGGGCGCGAAGCGGCGGCATCCGCGCTCGACCTGCCGCCGCACGTCGCGCGATTCCAGCTCGACCGCCTCGTCGAGGCGGGGCTGCTCGAAGTGGAGTTCCGACGGCTCAGCGGGCGCACCGGTCCGGGTGCCGGACGCCCCTCGAAGCTCTACCGGCGGGCGGCCGGAACCGTCGCGGTCTCGCTGCCGGAGCGCCGGTACGACCTCGTCGGGCACCTCCTCGCCGGGGCCATCGAGCGCACCGCCGACGGCACGGCCCTGCCGGTCGCGCTCGACGCCGTCGCGAAGGAGGAGGGGCGGATGCTGGGCGAGTCGGCGCCCGCCGCAGAAGGCGACGAGCTCGATCGCACCGCGGCCGCTCTGGCCACGCAGGGATACGAGCCGCGCCTCACGGATGACGGCATGGTCC
>JAITUD010000412.1 GCA_031286555.1 Microbacterium sp.
CAGGCAGAGGATCGCGATCAGGATGTCGGCGAAGAGCGGATGCCGCGCCCAGAACCGCCGGATCACGCCGGGGGTGCGCGGCAGCCGCAGCTCCTCGTCCTGAGGGACGGAGGAGCTGCGGCTGTCGGAGGTCACGCTGACCATTCTGCTCGCAGCAGGTCAGGCGTCGCGGTTGCGCAGCACCGCCCAGGCGCCGAGCATGCCGGCGACGACCCATCCGGCGAGTGTCACCGAGGCGACCTGCCAGGTCAGACCCCAGTCGTCCTGCGGCAGGATCACGTTCTGCGCTGCGGCGGACGGCAGGTAGTTCGCGAGGTCCATGATCCAGCGCCAGCCGTCGCCCGCCATGCCGAACATGCTCACCACGACCGGCAGTACGAACAGCAGGCCGACCGTCGCGGCGATCGCTCCGGCGCCGTTGCGGATGATGTAGCCGAAGGCGACACCGATCAGTGCGAACACGGCCATGGTCACCGAGGCGACCAGCACGGGGACGATCGAGCCCGTGAAGTCGCTCCAGTCGATGCCGAGCCCCTTGCCACCGAGGATCGGCGTCACGATCGCGGCGGTGACGGCGAAGATCACCAGCGACGCGACGAACATGAAGACGGCCAGCACGGTCGCCTTCGCGGCGAGCACGCCGCCACGGATCGGGTTCGCGGTGAGGGTCGAGCGGATCATGCCGGTGGAGTATTCGCCGGTCACGGCGATCGCGCCCAGGATGCCGGCCAGCAGCATCGTGAACTGGATCGGCGAGACCACGGCCTGGATGCCGGGGAAGCCGCTGTCACCGGGGACCGAGGCGGCGATCAGCGTGCCGATGCCGACGGTGAGGACGGCGGTGATCGCGATCGACCACCAGGTGGAGCGCACCGTGGCGAGCTTGATCCACTCGCTGCGAAGTGCGTGCCCGAAGTTCAGCCGATAGGCCGAGGTCTCTGTGTGCGTGCGCCGGGCGGGCGCGGTCTGGACGCTCATGCGATGTCCTTGCTCTTGTACTCGACGGAGTCGCCGGTGAGGGCCATGTAGGCCTCTTCCAGCGAGCCGCTGGTCGGGGTGAGTTCGTGCAGCGGGATGCGGTGCTCGGCGGCGAGGTCGCCGATGCGGGATGCCGGAACGCCGACGACGTCGAAGGTCTCGGGTCCTGTGCTGACGATCTCTGTGGCGGGGCCTGCGACGACGGCCGCGAGGTCGGCGGCGCGCGGGGTGCGCACACGCACGGTGGTGCTCGTCCAGGCGCGGACGAGCTCGTCCAGCGGAGCATCCGCCAGCACCTTGCCTCGGCCGAGCACGATGACGTGATCGGCGGTCTGCGCCATCTCGCTCATGAGGTGGCTGGACAGCAGCACGGTGCGTCCCTCGGATGCCGCGTGGCGGACGAACTGGCGCACCCAGCGCACGCCCTCGGGGTCGAGGCCATTGACCGGCTCGTCGAGGATGAGGGTGTGCGGGTCGCCGAGGAGTGCAGCGGCCAGGCCGAGGCGCTGCCCCATGCCGAGCGAGAACTTGCCGGCGCGCTTGTTCGCGACCGAGCCGATGCCGGCGATGTCGATGACCTCGTCGACCCGGGAGGACGGGATGCCGTGGGTGGCGGCCATCGCGCGCAGGTGGTTGCGGGCGGTGCGGCCGGTGTGCACGGCCTTGGCGTCGAGCAGCACGCCCACCTCGGTGAGCGGTGCGGGAAGCCGGCGGTACTCCTGACCGCTGACGGTGACGCGCCCCGACGTCGGCTTGTCCAGCCCGACGATCATGCGCATCGTGGTCGACTTGCCTGCGCCGTTGGGTCCGAGGAACCCGGTGACCATACCGGGCCGCACGGTGAACGACACGTCGTCGACGGCCTTCTTGTCTCCGAACCTCTTGCCGAGGCCTTCTGCTGTGATCATGTCTTCGACGCTATTCGCGGGGGTGGAGCGGTCGCGTCGGTCTGGCGGATGATCCTGCGGGGGCGGAGTGGTACCGCGGTGCCATGGTGGCGAGCGCAAGTCCCGTCGAAGGAATCGCGGACAGCCCACGTTATGAGCAACGCGATCATGGGTCTGCAATAGTGCGGATGCGTTCTCTCCCACATGGTCTCCCACACGCATCCGCTCGGGCGCGGGTGGCATGGCCTACGGGTGTCAACCGCCTGCGCCCATCCAATACGAACTGATCGGACGGCTCCCCTCCCAGCGTCCGGTCAGCGTTCGCGCACCGAACTCCCAGGTCGGTTTCCGGTTCTGGGCGTTATCGAGACGCGCCGATGAGGTCTACCTATTTACGCGGATGCCGACCCGTCACCGGGCGCTTCGTGGTGTGCGCACGTACTCGACGTCGCGCGACGAGGAGACAGAAGACTTGAGCATAGCGACCAGATTCGCCGGCATCTTGATTGCCGCCGTTCTGTGTGCCGGCACCGCCGTCGCGGCGCAGGCACCCGAAACGGCTGACGCGGCCGACGCGGCAATGATCACGAACACGTGCTCGACCGGCGGGACGACGAGTGCCGATTCTTACGGGTACTGCTGGTTCGACTTCACCGGCCTCAATGAAGCAGGCAGCACCGGAACGATCACACAGCCGTTCACGCAGTTGATCGGGAACTCGGGCTTCAAGATGACTTTCACGGTCACGATCTCGCAGTACTCGAGCAGCGGTGCCCTGCCGGTCTGGCGCGCGCAAACGGCTCCGACCTGGGCGTCGGCATTGTTCGGCAACCCGGCCAAGCAGACGGGATATGTTCCAGGCAAGCCGACCATCGGGAGCCAGTCGACCACGAATCCTGAGATGGGGTTCGTCGGCGGCTCGGGCGACGCGACGATCGGCATCAGTGGCATCAAGCTGCTGGATCCGGCAGGTAAGGAGATCACCTCCTATTCGCTCGCGCTTGCCGACGCCGAGACGTCGAACACCGGTGAGACCTGGCAGTGGACGACCGACGGAAAGCCGTGGGCAACACAAAACCTCACGGACACCAATGCGCCCTACAGCGGGGCGTGCAAGGGACCGGGCGATGGGGCGGATCTCGCAGGCCTCACTTACAGCAACGGCGGGAAGACTCTGGAGTGTGTGGGCTCCGCCAACAGCTGGGGAGCTCTGGTCGCAACCACGGGCTGGGATCCGAAGCAGATCACCGCGACCAATATCGAGACGAACACCGGTCGCCAGGCCATCGCGATCGGCATCAACACGGCATCTCTGACGTTCACCAAGACCGTCGCCAGCCGTGCCACCGCTGCCGACCAGTTCGGGCTGAAGATCACCGATGGTTGGGGCACACAGATCGGTGAGGCGCCGATCACCTCCGGAAAGAACACGACCATCGGGCCTCTCACCGTCCCGGTCAGCTCCGCCTGGTACGGGTTGAGCGAGACAGGTGCCGGCTCGACATCGCTTTCGAACTACACGCAGGGCTGGACCTGCACGAGCCTGACCCACAAGGCGCTCGGGCTGCGACCTGACGGGAGTCCTGGGACCACTCAGTCGGTCCAGTTGCCCGAGATCGACCAGGTCGACTGCACCCTCACGAACACCGCGATCGCGAACAAGGTCACGTTGACGAAGAAATGGGTCGATGCTCTCGCGGGCTCGACCGCCACCTTGAGAATCAAGGCGACCGGGATCAAGGGCGCGGTCAGCAAGACGTCGACGGCGCGGACGGGTCCGAACCCTGACACCGACAATGTCGCGAGCGGCACGGTCACAGCGGGAACGGACGTCACGCTCTCCGAGAGTCAGGGCGGCACGAAGGCCGATTACGCGACGAGCTTCACCTGCGTTCAGGCCGGGACTTCGTGGACGTCGACGGGTGAGACGTTCACCATGCCCACCGCCCTGGGACAGATCGACTGCACCGTGACGAACGCGGCCAGCTGGCAGCAGGTGGTGGTGAACAAGAAGTGGGTGGTGCAGAACACCGCCGGCACCGTACTGGGCACGTACAGCGTTCCCGCGAAGGACGGCGACAGCGGTGAACTGCCGGCCGGGTTCTCGACGGGGCTGACCCTGCCCGGCCAGACCGACCCGCTCTTCGGGACGATGTACGGCGGCTACGTGGTCGGACAGAACATCTCCATCGGCGAGGAGTCTGTCACCGTGCCTCCGGGCTGCTCGATCAGCTCGCAGTTGGTCACGGAGATCAACGGCGAGGCTGTGACCACAGCCAACACGGTGTCGTACGACGCGACGCTCACTGCCTCACCGAACCCGAACACCTTCACGATCACCAACACCGTCATCTGCGATCAGACGCTGACCCTGGTCAAGGAGGTCGCCTTCGGCAGTCTGCCCGCGACGAGCTGGACCCTGAGTGGTGTCGGACCGGCAGGAGCGCTTCCCGGCCCGAAGGGCGCGACCGGTTCGGACGCCGTCGCGGTGACGCCCGGTGTGGCTTATGAGCTGACGGAATCCTCGACCGCACCCGGTGCGCAGAACTACGTTCCGACCTCAGCCGGCTGGGTGTGCTCGGCCGGTGCGGCATCCGTTCCTGTCTCGGGCTCATCCGTCACGGTGGGCTACGGACAGGACGTCACCTGCACCATCACGAACACGACCGCGAAGATCACCGTGCTCAAGCACATCCAGGGATCAGGCGGCCTCGTCGCAGATCAGTTCACCCTGACCCTCACCCCGCCCGCGGGACTCGGCTCGGCCGTCAGCTTCGCCGGGTCGGAGGCTGCCGCTTCTGCGAACAGCTTCGAAGTGCGACCGGGATCCTCCTACTCGCTCACCGAGCAGTCCCTGTCATCGGCGACGGCGTATCTCGCGCTCGGTCTGCAGCGCTCGACCGACGGCGGCAGCACTTGGACGGCGGTGT
>JAITUD010000438.1 GCA_031286555.1 Microbacterium sp.
CGTGCACACCGGACAGCGTGCGGAAGGCGGCGACGATGAGCGTCGCGTTCAGCCCGAGCACGACGAGCAGCGAGAGCACGCGCACCGACCAGAACACGACGCCGGACTCCGCGGACAGGCCCAGCGCACCGGCGGTCCAGCGCACCGCGACGCTGCCGGCGAAGGTCAGGGCAGCCGCCGCGAGGAAGGTAGCGCCGATCACGACGGCCAGAAGCAGGTTGCGGGCGGCCGCCCGCAGCCACGGACCGTCGTCGGCAGCGGTGCCCGCCATGGTCCGGATGGCGGCACGCAGCGAGCCGATCCCACCCCACGCGGCGCCCACCAGCCCGATCGCCGAGAGGACTCCTGCGATGGTCAGACCCGCCGGAGCCCGGATGGCCGACGGATCGACGATGCCGCTGCCGCCCTCCTTCGCGATGAGCCCCGGCAGTGCGGCATCCACCGCCGAGACGACGGCGTTCCAGGCGTCATCGTTCCCGGCGAGCCAGAGCGCCGCGACCGAGAACCCCAGCAGCACGGCGGCGAACACGCTGAACAGGGCGCGGTAGGTCACCGCGTCGGCGAGCATCGGACCACGGCGCCCGAGGTGCAGCAGCACGGCTCTGACCACGCGCAGTCGGAGCGCGCCGCGGATCAGCGCGCGCCGGAGTGCGGCCGGCCCGCCGTGGCCGGAAGTCGAGCTGCTCGAAGGCGATGCGTCGTCCATCGCCGCCACCCTACCCATCGTCCCGTCGCATCGTGAGGCCCTGACAGGAGCCGGCCGGACGGCCCCGGTGCAACGCCGCTTCATGAAGACGGGCGGGGCCCGGGCATCCGATTAGAATCGGGGGAACCTCGCGGCGTGCGCTGTTCCCGCCGGAGGATCCCTCCCACGATTGGTGTCCTGCCCCGTGCACTCCGCCCCCACCGCGCTCGCCCCCGACTGGCTGGCCGTGCCCGACGATCCCGATGATCTCGCGGCGGGGGTGTGGCCGGCATCCGCGCACCGCGACGCGGACGGAGCACTCGTGATCGGCGGCGTGCCCGTCGGCGACCTGGTGCGCGCCCACGGCACCCCCGTGCTCGTCCTGGACGAGGGCGAGGTGCGCCGACGCGCCGCGGCGCTGCGCGACGCCTTCGAGTCCGCGGCGGCGGCCCACGGCACGAGCGTGCGCATCTACTACGCGGGCAAGGCCTTCCTCTCCACGGCCGTCGCCCGATGGATGGTCGAGGAGCGGCTGAACGTCGACGTGTGCACCGGAGGCGAGCTGCAGGTCGCCCTCGCAGCATCCGTCGACCCGTCTCATATCGGCTTCCACGGCAACAACAAGTCCGTCGCAGAGCTGGAGAGCGCGGTGGAGGCGGGCGTCGGCACGATCATCATCGACAGCGCGATCGAGATCGAGCGCCTCGCGGCGATCACCGCGCGCACCGGCACCGTGCAGCGCGTGATGCTGCGGGTGAACAGCGGCGTGCACGCCGAGACGCATGACTTCCTCGCGACGGCCCACGAGGACCAGAAGTTCGGCACCCCGCTGGCGGATGCCGCAGACATGGTCGCCCGTGTCCGTGAGCTGCCGGGGCTGGAGTTCGTCGGTCTGCACTGCCACATCGGATCGCAGATCTTCGGCGTCGCCGGCTTCCGCGAATCCGCATCGCGTGTGCTGGACCTGCACGCCGAGCTGCTCGAGGGCGGCCCCGTCCCGCAGCTGAACCTCGGCGGCGGCTTCGGGATCGCGTACACCCGCGTCGACGACCCCGCGCCGGTGGCGGAGCTCGCCGAGGGCATCGTCGCCGCGGTCGCCGAG
Organism: Microbacterium sp.; assembly: GCA_031286555.1. Taxonomy (GTDB): domain Bacteria; phylum Actinomycetota; class Actinomycetes; order Actinomycetales; family Microbacteriaceae; genus Microbacterium. The sequence continues at coordinate 1,788 of JAITUD010000438.1, forward strand.
GGCTGCGCGGCGCGCGGCATCGAGATTCCGGTGCTGGCCTTCGAGCCCGGCCGGGCGATCATCGGCAACGCCGGCGTCACCCTCTACGAGATCGGCACGATCAAGGACGTCGTCCTCGAGAACGGCAGCCGTCGATACCTCAGCGTCGACGGGGGCATGAGTGACAACGCACGTCCTGCACTGTACGGCGCGCAGTTCTCGGCACGGCTCGCCTCCCGCGAGAGCGACGGCGAGGCCGTGCTGTCGCGCGTGGTCGGCAAGCACTGCGAGTCCGGTGACATCGTCGTGGATCACGAGTACCTGCCCGCCGACGCCGCGCCGGGCGACCTGCTCGCGGTGCCGGCGACAGGAGCATCCTGCGCACCGCTGTCGAGCAACTACAACCACGTCCCGCGCCCGCCGATCGTCGCCGTGCGCGACGGGGCGGCGCGGGTGATCGTGCGGGGCGAGACCATGACCGACCTGCTGTCCCGCGATCTCGGCATCGCGGAGCACGATTCCGATGCCCTGCATCCGCAGACCTCCGAAGGAGAGAGATGAGCGAGTACCGACGACTTCGAGTGGCGCTGCTGGGCGCCGGAGCCGTGGGATCCCAGGTGGCCGGTCTGCTGCTGCGCCACGGCGACGAGCTCGCAGACCGCGCGGGTGCCGAGCTCGAGCTGGCGGGCATCGCCGTGCGCTCTCTCGACGCGCCCCGCGACGTCGACCTGCCGCGCGAGCTGTTCACCACCGACGCCGAGAGCCTCATCACCGGCGCCGACATCGTCGTCGAGCTGATCGGCGGCATCGACCCGGCGCGCGCGCACACCCTGCTCGCGCTCGGCTCCGGTGCCGACGTCGTGACGGCGAACAAGGCGCTGCTGGCCACGCACGGCCCCGAGATCTTCGAGGCCGCCGACCGCGTCGGAGCCTCGGTCTACTACGAGGCCGCCGCCGCCGGTGCCATCCCGATCATCCGCCCGCTCCGCGACTCGCTCGCCGGCGACCGGGTCGTGCGGATCATGGGCATCGTGAACGGCACGACGAACTACATCCTCGACCGGATGGACACCGAGGGCGCGGACTTCGCGGACGTGCTCGCCGACGCCCAGCGCCTGGGCTACGCCGAGGCCGACCCGACCGCAGACGTCGAGGGCTACGACGCGGCGCAGAAGGCCGCGATCCTGGCATCCCTGGCCTTCCACACCGCGGTGCCACTCGAGACGGTGCACCGCGAGGGCATCACCGGCGTCACGGCGGACATGATCGAGGAGGCCCGCGACGCGGGCTTCGTGATCAAGCTGCTCGCCGTCTGCGAGCGCCTGGACGACGAGGGCGTCGAGTCGATCTCGGTGCGCGTCTACCCGGCTCTGGTGCCGCGCACGCACCCGCTCGCGTCGGTGCACGGCGCCAACAACGCGGTCTTCGTCGAGGCCGAGGCCGCCGGTCCGCTGATGTTCTACGGCGCCGGTGCAGGCGGCGTGCAGACCGCGTCGGCGGTGCTCGGCGACATCGTCTCGGCCGCACGCCGGCACATCGCCGGCGGAACGGGAGTGGGGGAGTCCACCCGCGCGAACCTGCCGATCGTCCCGATCGGGCACGTCACCACGCGCTACCAGATCACCCTCGAGGTGTCGGATGCCCCCGGTGTGCTCGCCACGGTCGCCGGCCTGCTCAGCGAGGGCGGCGTCTCGGTCGCCACCGTGCTGCAGACGGTGGCCGAGCCGAACGGCGCCGAGGGCGGCACCGCCCGTCTCATCATCGGCACGCACCGGGCGGCGGATCAGTCCCTCAGCGCCACGGTGCAGAGCCTGGCCGCCAGCGACGTCGTCGAGCGCGTGGTGTCGGTGCTGCGCGTCGAGGGCGAGTGACCGTGGCCGTCACCCTCGTCCCCGCCGCCGAACCGGTGGATCTGCCCGGCGACGAACCCGTCGCGGGCGCGCTGCGCACCGTCGACGTCACCGTCCCCGCGACCAGTGCGAATCTCGGTCCCGGCTTCGACACGCTGGGCCTCGCGCTGAGCATCTACGACCACCAGGTCGTGTCGACCTTCGCCGACGACCGTCTCGAGATCGAGGTGTCCGGCTCCGGCGCGGACGAGATCCCGACGGACGCCACGAACCTCGTCGTGCGCACGATCGCTCATGTCTTCGCGGATGCCGGGCGCTCGATGCCGGGTCTGCGGATCGTCGCCGACAATGGCGTGCCGCACGGCCGCGGGCTCGGCTCCTCCGGGGCTGCGGTGACCGCGGGCATCCTGGCGGCGAAGGGGCTGCTCGCCGGGCACGTCGAGTTCGACGATCAGGCGCTGCTGCGGCTCGCGACCGAGATCGAGGGGCACCCCGACAACGTCGCCCCCGCACTGTTCGGCGGGCTGACGATCGCCTGGATCGGCGACCACGGCCCCGCGCACAAGAAACTGCTCGTGCACCGCGGCGTCGCGCCGCTGGTGTTCGTGCCCGGGTTCACGATGTCGACCTCGCTGGCGCGCTCGCTGCAGCCGCCGCAGGTGCCGCGCGAGGACGCCGTCTTCAACGTGTCGCGCTCCGCTCTGCTGGTCGCGGCTCTCACTCAGAGCCCCGAGCTGCTGCTGGACGCGACCGCCGACCGCCTGCATCAGGACTACCGCGGGCCGGCGATGCCGGAGACCCTGCGGCTGGTGCAGTCGCTCCGACAGGCCGGCTTCGCCGCCGTCGTGTCGGGGGCCGGCCCCAGCGTGCTGGTGCTCGCCGACGGCCCTGGCCACCGCCAGGACGCCGTCGAACTCGCGGATTCCGTCACGGACACCCCGTGGACCGCACACATGCTCGCAGTCGACGTGCGGGGTGGTACAGTAAGGAACCGAGCGGAGGGCTCCACGTAACTTCGTGAATCTGGCCCCATCGCACTTCTGCGAGATCCGCACGTGTTCCCCGGTCTGAGAAGGAATCCGTTCCTTCGCGGTTCCGGCTGGCTGGCGCTCGTCGCCTGTGCGTGCAACGCACCCAGCACTGCTGTGTGCTCAGGATTGCTCATACCCCACGACATATGAGGGAGTACTCGTGGAGAACTTCTCCGAGACCCAGAACGACCAGGCGGCGCCGGTGAACGACGCCCCCGCATCCACTCCGGCCGCCGAGGCCCCCGCTGCCGCGGCGACCGACGCCGAGGCGCCGCGCAAGCGCGCCCCGCGCCGTGCCACCACGGCGACCGCCGCCGCGAAGGCAGCCGAGAAGGCGCAGACCGAGGCCGCCGCCCCGGCCGCCGAGACCGCGGCTCCCGCCGCCGACGCTCCGGCCGAGGCGCCGAAGGCGAAGCGCCCGACGCGCAGCCGCGCGAAGAAGGCGGATGCCGCGCCCGAGGGTGAGACCGCCGAGGTCACCGCCCCCGCCGCTGAGCCGGCCGCAGCCGAGCCCACGGCCGACGCACCCGCCAAGCGCACGCGGCGCGCCTCGTCCAAGGCCGCACCGGCAGCCGAGGCCGGCGAGCAGGCCGAGCAGGCAGCGGAGAAGCCCGCCGCTGTCGAGAACGATGCCGCCGAGGGCGAGCAGCCCGCCAAGCCGGCCCGTCGTCGCGGTAAGAAGACCGAGCAGCCCACGCAGTCAGAGGGCGAGCCCGCAGCGTCCGAGGCATCCGACGCCGGTGCCGCGCAGGCGGAGAAGACCGCCGACCAGGGCAGCGAGAACAAGGACTCCGGCGACGGCGAGGAGGGCTCCGGTCGAGGCCGGACGCGCAGCCGCAGCCGCAACCGCGGCCGTGGTCAGAACGGCCAGGGCGGCGGTCAGCAGGAGCAGCAGCAGTCCTCCGCCTCGTCGTCCGACGATGAGGGCAGCGGCCGCTCGCGCCAGCGCAACAAGCGTCGCGGCGGCACCAACCAGACCACCGACGAGTTCGAGACCGAGATCGGCGAGGACGACGTCCTCATCCCCGTCGCCGGCATCCTCGACGTGCTCGACAACTACGCCTTCGTGCGCACCAGCGGCTACCTGCCCGGCCCGACGGACGTGTACGTCTCGCTCGGCCAGGTGAAGAAGTACAACCTGCGCAAGGGCGACGCCGTCGTCGGCGCGATCAAGCAGCCGCGCGAGGGCGAGCAGCAGGGCCGCCAGAAGTACAACGCCCTGGTGAAGGTCGACTCGATCAACGGCCTGTCCACCGACGACGCCGGCACCCGCGTCGAGTTCGGCAAGCTCACCCCGCTGTACCCGCAGGAGCGCCTGCGCCTCGAGACGGCACCCGAGAAGCTGACCCAGCGGATCATCGACCTCGTCGCTCCGATCGGCAAGGGCCAACGCGGTCTGATCGTCGCGCCCCCGAAGGCCGGCAAGACGATCGTGCTCCAGCAGATCGCGAACGCGATCGCGCACAACAACCCCGAGGTGCACCTCATGGTCGTCCTGGTGGACGAGCGCCCCGAAGAGGTCACCGACATGCAGCGCTCGGTGAAGGGCGAGGTCATCGCCTCGACCTTCGACCG
>JAITUD010000525.1 GCA_031286555.1 Microbacterium sp.
ACCGCTGGCGCGTTCAGCACCGCGGGTGCCCGCACGGTCGTCGACTACCGTCGCGCGCGCGACATCGCCGACGGCACGTACAGCACGCACTTCGCGACGACGGAGGGCACCGTGCTGCGCGAGGCGTTCGCCTCGCGCGACTCCGACGTGATCGTGCTGCGCTACTCGACCGATCGGAAGGGAGGACTGAGCGCCGACATCGGCATGAGCTCCGCGCAGGACGCGAAGACCACGGCGGATGCCGGCGCGCGGCGCCTCTCCTTCTCGGGAACGATGGCGAACAGGCTGAGCCACGCCGCCGTGCTGCTAATCGCCGACACCGACGGCAAGGTCGCCGCCGCAGGCGACGGCCTGCGCGTCACCGGGGCGACGTCGATCACGCTGCTGCTCGACGCGCGCACCGACTACCTGATGGATGCCGCGAAGGGCTGGCGCGGAGCCGCGCCGCAGCCCGGGATCGAGAAGGCCCTGGCCGCGGCATCCGCCCGGTCCTTCGAGTCCCTGCGCACGGCGCACGTCGAGCAGGTGTCCACGCTGATGAAGCGGGCATCCGTCGACTGGGGACGCACAGCGGATGCCGTGCTGGCGATGCCCACGCAGCGCCGGCTGGCGCGCTACGCGAAGGGCGAGTCCGACCCGACGCTCGAGCAGACCATGTACGCCTACGGGCGGTACCTGCTGCTGAGCTCGTCGAAGCCTGGCGGACTGCCTGCCAACCTGCAGGGGCTGTGGAACAACAGCAACCAGCCGGCCTGGGCCAGCGACTACCACACCAACATCAACATCCAGATGAACTACTGGGGCGCCGAGACCACCGACCTGCCCGAGGCGCACGAGGCGCTCGCGGCGTTCATCGAGCAGGTCGCCGTGCCCAGCCGCGTCGCCACCCGCAACGCCTTCGGCGACGTGCGCGGCTGGACGGCCCGCACCTCGCAGAGCATCTTCGGCGGCAACTCGTGGGAGTGGAACACGGTCGCCAGCGCCTGGTACGCGCAGCACCTCTACGAGCACTGGGCGTTCACGCAGGACAAGCGCTACCTGCGCGACCACGCCTACCCGCTGATCAAGGAGATCTGCCAGTTCTGGGAGGACCGCCTGAAGAAGCTCCCCGACGGCACCCTGGTGTCGCCGAACGGCTGGTCGCCCGAGCACGGGCCCCGCGAGGACGGTGTGATGTACGACCAGCAGATCATCTGGGACCTGTTCCAGAACTGCATCGACTGCGCCGAGGCCCTCGAGGTCGACGAGGACTACCGGGCGAAGATCGCCGACATGCAGTCCCGGCTGGCGCCGAACAGGATCGGCAAGTGGGGGCAGCTGCAGGAGTGGCAGGCCGACCGCGACGACCCGAACGACATCCACCGGCACACCTCGCACCTGTTCGCCGTGTACCCGGGCCGCCAGATCACGACCGATGACGAGGACTTCGCGGCGGCGGCTCTGGTGTCGCTCAAGGCACGCTGCGGCGAGAAGGAGGGCGTGCCCTTCACCGCCGGGACCGTCTCCGGCGACAGCCGCCGCTCGTGGACCTGGCCCTGGCGCACCGCGCTGTTCGCACGCCTGGGCGAGGCGGAGCACGCCGGCATCATGGTGCGCGGGCTGCTCACCTACAACACGCTGCAGAACCTGTGGGCGAACCACCCGCCGTTCCAACTGGACGGCAACTTCGGCATCACCGGTGCCATCGCCGAGATGCTGCTGCAGAGCCACGACGGCGCGATCCGGCTGCTTCCCGCCGTACCCGCTTCGTGGGGTGAGAAGGGCTCGTTCCACGGCCTGCGCGCCCGCGGCGGATACTCCGTCGACTGCGAGTGGCGCGACGGCAAGGTGGTCTCCTACGACGTGGTCGCCGACCGTGCGCCGAACATGTCCAACGTCGTGGTGGTCGTCAACGGCACGCGCCGCAAGGTGAAGCCGGCCAACCCGAAGGCCGGCAACCCGATGCGCGACCTCGGCCCGGCCTGAGCCGCGCTCGAGATTCCCCTTCCCGCCGGTCGCCGCGCGGGGAGGGGATTCTCGTGAGCACCGCGACTACCGTTGTCGGCATGCGCATCACCGCCGCGATCCGCTCCGCGAAGCGCGCTCCCCTGCTGCAGGTGATCAAGTCCGCCGTCGCGACGATCGTCGCGTGGCTGCTCGCGGGATGGCTGATCCCCGGACCGCTGCCGATCTTCGCTGCGATCGCCGCCCTGCTGGTCGTGCAGCCCAGCGTCAACCAGTCGCTGTCGAAGGCGCTGGAGCGCAGCGTCGGGGTGATCGCGGGTGTCGTGATCGCCGTGCTGCTGACCCTGCTGCTCGGCCCGCAGAGCTGGGTGGTGCTCGCCGCGGTCGTGGTGGCGCTGGCGATCGCCTGGGCGCTGCGCGCCTCACCCGGCACGGGCAACCAGGTCGCGATCTCGGCGGTGCTCGTGCTGGCGCTCGGCTCGTCCAACCCCGACTACGCACTGGACCGCATCCTCGAGACGTTGATCGGCGCCGCGGTCGGTTTCGTCGTGAACGTCTTCATCGTGCCGCCGGTGCTGAGCGGTCCGGCGCGGCAGGATGTCGGCCTGCTCGGCCGCGAGGTCGCTGCGAGCCTGGACAGGCTGGCGGCGGCGCTTCCCGTGACCCGCACGCCCGCGCAGCGGCAGGAGCTCATGCTCGAGGTACGACTGCTGCGCCCCATGAAAGATGCCGCCGAGGCATCCGTGAAGGCCGCCGAGGAGTCCCTGGCGCTGAACCCGCGCGGGTCCTCGCATCGCGAAGAGCTGCGGCAGGTGCGCGCGCTGCTCGACACTGTCTCGCCGATCGTCACGCAGGTGATCGGCATGACGCGGGCGTACTTCGACCACTACGAGGACTCGCTGTCGTCCGACCCGACGGTGCGGGCGATCGCCGAGCAGCTGCGCCGCGCCGGTCACGACGTGCGCCTGGCAGTGCAGGATGCGGATGCCGCACCGGAGCCCGCCGACCTGACCACGGCGATCCCGGCGCTGACCACGCCGCTCGTGGTGCGCGCGCCGGCATCCGATCACTGGATCCTGGTCGGCTCGCTGATGGAGGACCTGCGCCGCATCCACGGTGAGCTCGCCGGCGAGGCGTAGGGCCCTCACCAGTTCCGGTCGGGGCGGATGCGGGTCAGACGGACTCCGCACCCGCAACGAGTGAGACCGGAACCAGCGAAGGGTCGGCTGCCCGCATCCGTCAGGCCGCGCCGCGGAGCACGGCGTCGACGGCGTAGCGCAGCTCGGCGCGCACGTCGGTGACGTCCTGCTGCTCGGCACCGGCGAGCCGAGGGAAGCGCTCGGCGACGGCCTGGCCGAGCCAGACCGGCGGCGGCGTGCCGTTCGTGCTGCGCTCGAGCGTCGCATAGGTGCGGATGAGACTGTCCAGCAGCATCGCGAGGCGCAGCGCGTCGACCGGCGCGTCGTCGGCGATGGCCGCGAGCAGTGCGTCGATCCACGCGTAGGCGCGCGGCTGGGTGGGCATGCCGGTCGGCTTCACGTCGCTGAGCCAGGGATGCTGCGCATACCTGTCCGCGAGCAGTTCGGTCCACGCACGGCAGCGATCCTGCCATCCGTCTCCCTCGACGGCGGGCGGTTCGCCTACCGCCGAGTCGACCATCAGGTCGATCAGCGTGGCCTTGGCGTCGACGTAGCGGTAGAGGCCGGTCGTGGTCATGTCGAGGCGCGCGGCGACGCGGGCGAGCGAGATCGCGTCGAGGCCGATCTCGTCGGCGAGTTCGACGGCCGCGGCGGCGACCTCGGCGAGCGTCCAGCGCGCCTTCGGCCCCTTCGCCGCGGGCGGTTCGATCCCCCAGAGCTGACGAAGTGCGCGATCCCCTTGACTGTGCATGACATTCACTGTAACGTCTCCATTCAGTGAACGACGTTCACAGTAAGACTTCCAAGGAGCAGATCATGACGAACTTCCTCATCACCGGCGCATCCTCCGGCATCGGCGCCCGCGTCGCCGCGCTGCTGGCAGCCCAGGGCCACCGCGTCGTGGGTGCCGCGCGCAGCACCGCGGCGATCGCGGAGATCCCGGGAGTCATCCCGGTGGCGCTCGACCTCACCGACGACGCGACCATCGCCGAGGCCGTCACCACGGCCACCGCCGAGATCGGCCCGATCGACGTGCTGATCAACTGCGCCGGGTACGGCGAGTTCGGCAGCGTCGAGGAGACCTCGCTCGAAGACGCCCGCGCCCAGCTCGAGGTCAACGTCGTCGGCGCCGTCGGCATGATCCAGGCGGTGCTGCCCGCCATGCGCGACGCCGGCCACGGTCGCATCGTGAACGTCTCCTCGCTCGCCGGTGAGTTCGCCGCGCCTCTGGGCGGCTGGTACCACGCGTCCAAGTTCGCCCTCGAGGCGATCTCCGACTCGCTGCGCGGCGAGGTCGGTCAGTTCGGCATCGACGTCACGATCGTGCAGCCCAGCTACGTCGCGACCGACTGGCACGACACGGCGATGGACCGCCTGGAGCAGGCATCAGGCCGCGGCCCGTACGCCGCGATGGCCGCCGCGATGCGCAGGCACTTCGCCAGCCCCGCGCTGGCCAAGCAGATGTCGAGCGTGGATGCCGTGGCCGAGCTGATCGTGAAGGCCGCGACCGTCACCCGCCCGAAGACCCGCTACCGGATCGGCCCCGGCGCAGGCATCGCCGTCGCCCTCGCGACGGTGCTGCCCGACCGCACCTTCGACGCGATGACCCGCAAGCAGTTCGGCTACGCCGCCTGAGCTCTCGTCGCCTGAGCCGTCAGGCCGCAGCCCGCGCCACGTGGCTGCGGGCGTGCGCGGCGGCCGCGTCGAGATCATCGAAGAGGTGGTTCTGGTGCCGAAGGGATGCCAGCACGCCGACCCGCTCCGCCACCCGCAGATGCTGCGGCTGGATGCCCTTCACCAGCACCGTGATGCCACGCCGCTCCAGCGACACGATCATGTCGGTGATCACCTGGGCTCCGGTGGCATCGAGGATCTGCAGCTGCGACATCCGGATCACGACGACCTCGATGCCCTGCAGGGTGCTCACGCGTTCCAGCATCCGCTCGGCCGCACCGAAGAACAGGGCGCCCTCGAGGCGGAAGACGGCGATGCGCTCGTCGCCGGGCTGCGCGGCTCCAGGCAGCTCCTCGCGGTGCACGCCGCTGGCCCTGGCCAGCTGGCGCAGCGCGAAGAATCCGGCGGCGAGCAGGCCGATCAGCACGGCGTAGATGAGGTCGACGCTCACGGTCACGATCGCCGTGATGACGAAGACGACGGCATCCGACCTGGTCGACCCCATCACCGCGCGGACGGTCGACGGCGCGATCATGCGGCACGAGGTGACCATCAGCACGCCGGCGAGCGCGGCGAGCGGGATGTGCGAGACGACGGATGCTCCGACGAGCACGATGAGGAGCAGCAGCAGCGCGTGCACGATCGCGGCCACGCGGGTGCGGGCACCGGCGCGGATGCTGACTGCGGTGCGTGCGATGGCGCCGGTGGCCGGCATCCCCCCGAAGAGGCCGGAGGCGATGGATGCCAGACCCTGGCCGACCAGCTCGCGGTCGGCGTCGTAGGGGCCGGTGTCGGAGATGCTCGCGGCGACGCGGGCGGCCAGCAGCGACTCGATCGCGGCGAGCGCGGCGACGGCGAGCGCGGGCCCGAGCAGGGAGCCCGCCTGGGAGAAGTCCGGCAGCGTCGGCGCGGGAAGCCCCGAGGGCAGCTCGCCGATCACATCGACCGGAAGCCCGAGCAGCGCGGCGAGCAGTCCTGTGACGACGATCGCCAGCAGTGAGCCGGGGAACTTCGGCGCGACCTTCAGCGAGACGAGCATGATCGCGACGACGATCGCGACCAGCATCAGCGACCAGCCGAGCTTCGGCCAGCCCACCGTCATCAGCGACTGGACCGCGGCGACCGCGGCGTTCGTGCTCTCGCCCGGCTTCGTGCCGGTGGCGGTCGGCACCTGCTGCAGGAAGATGATCACCGCGATGCCGAGCGTGAACCCCTCGATCACCGGCCACGGGATGTAGCT
>JAITUD010000526.1 GCA_031286555.1 Microbacterium sp.
CACAGCACGCCGATCAGGGTCGGCACCAGGATCACGCCGATCACGAACTCGCGCACCGTGCGGCCCTTCGAGATCCGGGCGATGAAGATGCCGACGAACGGTGCCCAGGAGATCCACCATCCCCAGTAGAACGAGGTCCAGGATGCCTGCCACTGCTCACCGGCCGCGCCCTGGAAGGCACTGACGTTGAACGACAGCCCGACGAAGTTCTGGATGTAGTACCCGATCGACTGCACGAAGTCGCGCAGCAGGAACTCGGTCGGGCCGACCGCGAGCAGATAGAGCACGAGCAGCCCCGCGAGCACGAGGTTCGCGTTCGACAGCCACTTCATGCCTCGGGTCACGCCGGAGAGCACCGACATCAGCACGAACACCGAGATGATCAGGATCAGGATGATCTGAGTGGTCTCGTCGGGCTTCGCGATGCGGGCAGCGTTGAGTCCGGCGCTGATCTGCAGCACGCCGAGACCCATCGACGTCGCGACGCCGAACAGGGTTCCCACCAGCGCGACGATGTCGATCGCGTGGCCCCAGCCGCCCTCCACCCGCTTGCCGAGCAGCGGCTCTAGGGTCCACCGGATGGAGATCGGGCGGCGACGCCGGTGGATCGCGTACGCGAGGGCCAGCCCGATCACCACGTAGATCGACCAGGCGTGCACGCCCCAGTGCAGATAGGTCTGCCCGAGCGCGGACTGCGCCAGCTGCTCCGGAGTCCCGGTGACGCCTGGCCGCGGATTCGTGAAGTGGCTGAGCGGCTCGCTCACCCCGTAGAACACCAGACCGATGCCCATGCCGGTCGCGAACAGCAGCGCGAACCAGCTCATCATCGAGAACTCGGGCTCCTCGTCGTCCCGACCGAGCTTGATGTCGCCGAACCTGCTGAACCCGAGGAACAGGCAGAACGCGACGAAGAACGCGGCGATCAGCACGTAGTACCAGTTGAACGCGTTCACGATCGTCTTCTGGATGCCGGCGAACAGCGCCTCCGCAGCATCCGGTGTCACCAGCGCGAACAGCACGAACAGCGTCACGATCACCGCGGCGGGCCAGAACACCCACCTCAGCACCTGCGGTTCTCGTCGGGCAGTGCCCGTCGTCTTGGCCTTCGGATCAGCCCCGCCTCTGTCTCCGGTCATGCCCCCAACGTATCCAGCGGGCACGCCCGGCGACAGGGCATGACACGGATGCGGGGAGAAGTCGCCGCTGTGATCAGGCCTGCATGCGGCGCTCGGCGCGCAGCGTCTCCCACTCGTCGACGATCTCCGGCATCCGTCGTGCCATGAAGCGGAAGAACTCGGCCATCTCCTCGGCGCGATCGTGCGCGACGTGATCGGCGGCGTGCGCGGCGCCGATCGCGTCGATCTGCGTCGCCAGACTCTCGTAGATGGGGGAGTTGTTGGTCATCAGGCCGTACCAGGTGTCCGGGATGATCTCGTAGCGCACGAGGCGCTGATCCGGTCGCGAGATGCGGCGGATGACCATGACCGTCTGCAGGTAGCGCACCGCGCCGGACACGGCGGCGGCGCTCACGCCGAGTCGCTCGCCGAGCTCGCCGGCGGTGTAGCCGCCGTCCGGCGCGGCGATGAGCGCCATCATGACTCGGGCGGGCATGCGCGGGAAGCCGACGGCCGTGATGACGGCGGCGGCTCCCTCGGCGGCATCGACGGCGAGGTGCGCCGCGGTGTCGTTGTCAGCCGTCATGGTTCCATCCTCCCATCGGTCGTACCGCCGGGCTCATCGTCGCCGTGGATCGGCAGGCGAGGAGCCCGGCGGGAGCGGATCATCCGACCGGGTGCAGCTCGCGGCGGCGCATCAGTGACAGGGATGCCACGGCGCCGACGGCGACCGCGAGCACTAGCCACCACACGCCGCGCAGGTCCACGTCGCCGTTCGCGACGATCGGCGAGACCGCGAACGGCGAGAACTTCGTGGTCCACTCCGGCAGCCCGAACAGGGGCCCGAACATGCCGAACACGGTGGCGAGGAGCACCACGGCCCAGGCCAGCGGGATGGTCGCCCGGGGGATCAGCACGAACAGCAGCGCCGCGACCACGGTGAACACGCACGCCGCGAGCATCTGCCCGAGCCCGACGACCGTGACCACTCGGAACAGCTCGGACTTGCCGTCGTTCGCCATCAGGCCGAGGTACGCGGCGCCCATCGCGGCTCCGCAGATGATGATCACCGCGAAGGTCGCGACCAGCACGTAGTCGGCCAGCCAGCGCACGCGACCGACGGGCTGCGCGAGCACGCTCTCGGCCGTGCCGTGCGCCTCCTCCTGGCGGGCGCGGACCACGATCTGCACGGCCGCGCATGCGGCGAGCACGCCGAGCATCGTGAAGAACACCGTGATCAGGGTCTCGTCGATCGAGCCGGCCTTGGCGATCTTGTCCAGGATGTCCTGCACAGCCGGGTTCGATCCGGAGATCTCGCCGGCGAGGCCGCTCAGGGTCGTCGCCAGGATGCCGACCAGCGCTCCGCCGATGGCCCAGCCGATGATGCCGCCCGAGGTGAGCCGCCACACCAGCGCCTGTGGGCTGGACAGAGCGGGCCGCGCGTAGCGGCGACCGTCGCGGGCGGGCACGAAGCCCTCGCCCATGTCGCGCACCGACTGCAGGGCGATCGCGATGACCGCCAGCACCAGGCCGAATGCGAGACCCAGCAGTGCCGGCCCCCATGCGTTCGTGTCGTAGGGCCGTGCCTGTTCGGCCCAGCCGAACGGCGACAGCCACACCGGCCAGGCGCTGTCGATGCGGGTGAGGTCGTTGCTGGGAGTGCCCGCGACGTTGCCGATGCCGTTGATCAGGAACGTCGCCACCAGGATCCAGATGGTGAGCGAGTTCGCGCCGCGCGAGGTGCGCATCAGCTGTGCGGCCATCAGGCCGATGCCGAGGAACGCGATGCCGGAGGTCGCCGTGACGACGCCGGTCAGCCAGGAGCCCTCGGCATCGAGGCCGGAGCCGATCAGGGATGCCGCGACGAGCAGCCC
>JAITUD010000532.1 GCA_031286555.1 Microbacterium sp.
GACCTGGACTACTCCGAGAACTTCCTCTGGATGACGTTCGGCGAGCTGCCCTCTGCGGCAGCGGTCGACGTCTTCCGCATCTCGATGGTGCTCTACGCCGAGCACTCCTTCAACGCCTCCACCTTCACCGCCCGCGTGATCGCCTCGACCACCGCGGATCTCTACTCGGCCGGGGTCGGTGCGATCGGCGCGCTGAAGGGACCGCTGCACGGCGGTGCCAACGAGGCCGTGATGCACATCTTCGACGAGATCGGATCGGCCGAGAACGTCGTGCCCTGGCTCGACGACGCCCTGGCCAAGAAGAAGAAGATCATGGGCTTCGGCCACCGGGTCTACAAGAACGGCGATTCGCGGGTGCCGACCATGAAGGCTGCGCTCGACCGGCTCATCGCCGAATCGGGGCGCACCGATCTGGGTGAGCTCTACGACGCGCTCGAGAGGGAGTTCGTCGCGCGCAAGGGCATCTACCCGAACCTCGACTACCCCTCCGGCCCCGCCTACAACATCCTGGGCTTCGAGACCGAGGTGTTCACGCCGCTGTTCATCGCCGCGCGAGTGACCGGCTGGACCGCGCACATCATGGAGCAGGCCGCCTCGAACGCACTGATCCGCCCGCTCTCTGCATACAACGGCGTCGACGAGCGGCACGTCGCGTCCTGAAAGATCAGAAACGCATGCCCGGAACGTCTCCGGCATGCGTTTCTGATCTTTCAGGCGCAGATCGGCGTCAGGTGGGCGAGACGTCGAACTCCAGGGCGCTCCACGACAGCGCCGGGAGCGTGAGACGCACGGCGCCGCCGTCGAGGGTCACGCCATGGATGGGACGCAGCCCCACGGCATCCGGCGACTCGAGAGTGTTCGCCGTCCGGCGGTCGCCGCCGGACGGCACGGTCAGCACCTCGGCCGATCGCACCGCGGTCGCCCTCAGCCCGTGCAGATCCAGCTCGACCTCGGCATCCGACTCGAGCGACCGGTTCGCGATGAAGAGCGCGAGCCGGCCGTCGTCGTCGTCCCAGGTCGCCGCGACATCGATCTCGTCGACGTCGCCGAACCGCCTGGTCGCGACCTTCGTCGACGACACCGCCGTCCGCATGATCCGGCCGCGCGCCATCCGGGCCATCCGTGCGAACGGCCAGAACGTCGCCTGCCGCCAGGCCGGGCCGTCCTCCTCGGTGCGGATCGGCGCGATGACGTTCACCAGCTGCGCCTGATTGGCGATCTTCACGCGGTCGCCGTGCCGCAGCAGGCTGTGCAGGAACGTGCCGACGACCACGGCATCGGTCACCGAGTAGGTGTCCTCGATCAGGCGTGGATGCGCGCGCCAGGGCGCGTCGGCCACCCGGTGCGGCTGGTCTTCGGTGTCCAGGCCGTGCTGGTACCAGACGTTCCACTCGTCGAACGAGATGTCCACCCGCCTGCGGTGCCGGCCGGCCGCCCGCACGGCGTCGACGGTGGCGATCACGTCGTCGATGAACCCGTCCATGTCGACCGCCTCGGCGAGGAAGGACCGCACGTCGCCGTCGTGCTCCTGGTAGTAGGCGTGCATGGAGATGTAGTCCACCTCGTCGTAGGCGTGCGTGAGCACGGTGTGCTCCCAGGCCCCGAAGGTCGGCATGTCGCGGTTGGACGAGCCCACCGCGACCAGCTCGATCGACGGGTCGACCAGCTTCATCGCCTTCGCCGTCTCCTGCGCCAGGCGGCCGTACTCGTGAGCGGTCTTGTGCCCGATCTGCCACGGGCCGTCCAGCTCGTTGCCCAGGCACCAGAGCTTGATGCCGAACGGGTCCTCCGCGCCGTTGCGCCGGCGCAGATCCGACCAGTGCGTGCCGCCGGGATGGTTCGCGTACTCGACGAGCGACCGCGCCTCCTCGACGCCGCGGGTGCCGAGATTGATCGCCTCCATGACCTCGACCCCGGCCTCGCGCGCCCAGTCCGCGAATTCGTGCAGCCCGAAGGCGTTGCTCTCCAGGGTGTGCCAGGCGCCGTCCATCCGCACCGGGCGATCGGCCCGCGGCCCGACGCCGTCCTCCCAGCGGTACCCGGAGACGAAGTTCCCGCCAGGGTAGCGGACCACCGTCGGACCCAGTTCGCGCACCAGGTCCAGGACATCGGTGCGGAAGCCCCGCTGATCGGCGGTCGCATGCCCCGGTTCGTAGATCCCGGTGTAGACGCAGCGCCCCATGTGCTCGACGAACGAGCCGAAGAGCCGGCGCGGCACTTCGCCGATCGTGAAGTCGCGGTCGATGGTGATGCGAGCCCGGGTCATGCCTCCGGATCCTCTCGCGAAACCGGTGCCGGCCGCTAGAGCATCTCGAGCGGCACCGGATGCCGCGGAGCGGGGAAGCGCCGGTCCATCTCGGCGAGCACCTCCACCGGCAGCTCGACGCCGAGAGCCGCGGCGTTCTGCTGCGCATGCGCCACCGATGCGGCCTTCGGGATCGCGAGCACGTCGCCGGAGCGCACCACCCAGGCGAGGACGAGCTGCGCCGCGCTGAGACCGACGGATGCCGCGAGATCGGCGAGCCCGGGGGCGTCGAGCAGCCGCGCCTGTTCGAGCGGCGAGTACGCCATCGCCGGGATGCCGAGCTCGCGCAGCAGCGGAAGCAGGTCGATCTCGGGGCCGCGACGGATGGGGTTGTAGAGCACCTGATCGGTCGCCGCGCCATCGGGCAGCTCCGCCATGTCATCGGGATCGAGATTGCTCACGCCCCACGACAGGATGTCGCCGTCGGCGATCAGCCGCTCGAAGGCGGCGACGGTCTCGTCGAGGGAGACGCCGCCGCGCCAGTGCAGCAGGTAGAGGTCGAGACGGTCGGTGCCGAGGCGTTCAAGGCTGCCGAGCGCGGCCCGGCGCACTCCGGCGGCATCCGCGTTGTGGGGGAGCACCTTGCTGACGAGGAACACCTCGTCGCGGCGTCCTCGGATGGCCTCGCCGACGAGATCCTCCGAGCGGCCGTCGCCGTACATCTCCGCCGTGTCCACGACGGTGAGCCCGGCATCCAGTCCCGCGCGGATCGCGGCGATCTCGTCGTCGCGCCGTGCGGGGTCGTCGCCGACGAACCAGGTGCCGATGCCGATCTCGGGCACGAGCGGACCGTGCGGGAACCGAATGCTCATGGACTCCACCGTACGTGCGCCCGCTCGCTCGGCGCGGGTGAGAATGGAGCCATGAGCAGCGAAGCCGTCCTCGTCGATGTCGTCCGCACCCCGGTGGGTCGCGGCAAGCCGGGTGGGTCCCTGTCGGGGGTGCATCCGGTCGATCTCGCGGCGGGAGTGCTCACCGCGATCCTGGAGCGCAACGGGCTCGAGTCCGCGCAGCTCGACGACGTGCTGCTGGGCTGCGTCAGCCAGGTCGGCGACCAGGCCATGAACATCGCCAGGCAGGCCGTGCTCGCCGCAGGCTTCGATGAGGACATCCCGGCCACGACGATCGACCGGCAGTGCGGGTCGAGCCAGCAGGCCGTGCACTTCGCTGCTCAGGGCATCGCCGCCGGTGCCTACGACGCGGTGCTCGTCGGCGGTGTCGAGTCGATGAGCCGCGTGCCGCTCGGATCCTCCGCGGCCGGCGGCTCGCCGATGTCGCCCCGCCTGCGCGCCCGCTACCCGCAGGGCCTGGTGAACCAGGGCGTCAGCGCCGAGCTGATCGCGCAGCGCTGGAACCTCAGCCGCGACGACCTCGACGCCTTCGCCGCCGAGTCGCACGCCCGCGCAGCGGCCGCCTGGCACGAGGGTTTCTTCTCCGGGACGACAGTCCCGGTGGCTGAGGCTCCGGATGCGGTGATCGACGAGACCGTCCGGGAGGGCACCACCGTCGAGAAGCTGGCCGGCCTGCCGGCATCCTTCCGCACCGACGCGATGGCCGAGCGGTTCCCGGAGATCGAGTGGAAGGTCACGCCGGGCAACTCCTCGCCGCTCACTGACGGGGCATCCGCCGCGCTGCTGATGAGCGCCGAGAGGGCGGATGCTCTGGGGCTGCGCCCGCGCGCGCGATTCCGGGCCTTCGACGTGATCGGCGACGACCCGCTGATGATGCTCACCGGACCCATTCCGGCGACCCGCCGGGTGCTCGAGAAGGCCGGACTGGCCATCTCGGATCTCGACGCCTACGAGGTGAACGAGGCGTTCGCGTCGGTGCCGCTGGCCTGGGCCGCGGAACTCGGCGCAGACCCCGCGCGGCTCAACCCCCGCGGCGGCGCGATCGCCCTCGGTCATGCGCTCGGCTCGTCCGGCACCCGTCTGCTCGGCACCCTGCTCGACCACCTCGAGGCGACCGGCGGCCGGTACGGCCTGCAGACCATGTGCGAGGGCGGCGGCATGGCGAACGCACTCATCCTCGAGCGCCTCTAGCCGTCTTCATCCCCCGAATTCGGCGCTGGACTCAGAACCCATTGCGCCGGCGTGCGGGCAGGCGCAGAATGTCGCCGTGGAGCACCGCTGGGGCTGCTCCGCGACATCCGGGCGGCTCGGGGGAGTCCCGCCCGGCTGAGCACGGCGGGGCAGGGGTGCCGCGCCGGGAATTGGGGAGTCTCATGCGCACTACTCGTCTGCTGGCCGTCTCGGGGATCACCGCGGCCTTCGTCCTGATCGCCCCGACGCTCGCGTCAGCGGCATCCGATCCGCCGACGCCAGAGGTGTGGTCGACGCACCTGGCCGCGCCGTTCGGCCTCGAGGTCGACGGGCCACGCGTGCTCGTCGCCGACGGCGGAACCGGAACGCTCGGTCAGCTGCAGCCCGACGGAACGATCGCACCGATCGTCAGCGGCGTCGACGGCCTGTCCGGCGTGGCCGTGCGCGGCAAATGGCTCGCGTACACCTCGACGCACACGCAGATGCCGGAGTTCATCAACACCGCCAGCGGCCTGAACATCCGCACGCCCCAGGGCGTTCGCATCTACGCCGACACACATGCGTGGGAGGTCGCGCACAACCCTGACCAGATCAACACCTACGGCCCGCGGAGCGAGGACCCGTGCGTGCTCGGCGCGCTCGGGCCACGATACGAGGGCGCTGTCGACTCGCACGCCTACAGTGTCGCGAGCTGGAGGGACGGCTGGGTCGTGGCGGATGCCGGCGCCAACGCGCTGTTCAAGGTCGATGCCACGGGCCACGTCAGCACGCTCGCGGTGATGCCGCCGCAGTCGGCCAAGATCACCGAGGAGGCGGTCACGGAGCTCGGCATGCCGTCGTGCCTGGTCGGCACGACCTACGACTTCGAGCCCGTCCCGACCGACGTCGAGGTCGGCACCGACGGGATGCTGTACGTGACGACGCTTCCGGGCGGTCCGGAGAGTGCCGCACTCGGTGCCCGGGGCGCGCTGTGGCGCGTCGATCCGGCGACAGGCGACAGCGAATGGCTCGCCGGAGGCTTCCTCGGTGCGACGAACCTCGCGCTCGGCAAGAACGGCGTGATCTACGTGACCGAGCTGTTCGGCGGCAGAGTGACTGCCGTCGCGGCCGACGGCACGTCCTCACCGTACGCGGCGCTGCCCGGTGTCGTGGCCGTGGAGACCGCGCCGAACGGCACGGTCTGGGCGGCGACGATGGGGAACGAGGACCCGCCGGCACCCGGCACGATCGTGAGCATCTCGAACGGAAAGGTGAAGGTGCAGGCCCAGGTCAAGCACTGAACGTGCGATCTTGACCTTGCCCCGAGGGCAGACGCGACTCTGGTCCGGTCGGCGAGATACGCCGACGCGACGAGAGAGATGATGGACCGCATGGAGCTCATGCCGATCGGAGATTTCGCACGGGCGGCGGGCCTCACGCCCAAGGCGCTGCGCATCTACGACGACCTGGACCTGCTGCCTCCCGCCGAGGTCGATGACCGTACCGGGTACCGGTTCTACGCGAGCGATCAGCTGGAGCACGCTCGGCTGATCGCTGCGCTGCGCCGGGTGGGGATGCCTCTGCAGCGGATCCGTGTGGCACTTGTGCTGCCGCCCGCGGCGATCGCGGCGGAGGTCACCTCGTTCTGGCGTCAGACCGAGGCGGATGTGCGCTCCCGGCGGTCTCAGGTATCTGCTCTCGTCGCCGACCTTCGTTCGAAGGAGAGCACGATGACCACAACACGTACGCCTCGCACGCGCGTGGCCCACGTCCTCGGCAGGGGAGTGCGCGACGAGCAGCTGGACGCGGTTCATCTCGGCGAAACTCTATGGGCGGTCGCCGACGGGTTCGGCGGAGAGCCGTCGGCCGCCGATGGCTTCGTCCGGCGGCTGGCTTCCGAGCCGGCACCGATCGGCGCGGACCGCTGGGACGTCCTCGTCGCGGAGTGCGCGGCGGAGCTGCCCGACGACGGGCGGGGGAGCACGTTCACGGCCGTCTCGCTGAACGGAGACATCGCGACGATCGCGCACCTCGGCGACTCGCGGGGCTGGCTGGTGCGCGACGGAGTGCTGCGCCAGCTCACGACAGATCACACAGAGGTGTCCGCACTCGTGGAGGACGGCCGGCTGTCCGAGGAGGAGGCGCGGCTGCATCCTCGTCGTGCGGTCCTGAACCGTGCGCTCGCGCGCGGCGTGCTCACCGAGCCGGACGTCATCGGCGTGACCGTGCAGCGCGGCGACCGGCTGGTGCTGACCACCGACGGCGTGCACGCGCTGTTCTCCGCCGAACGGCTCGAGCAGCTGCTCGCCGAAGAAGACGCGGATGCCGCCGTGGCGACGCTGGACGCTGCGGTGCGGGATGCGGGTGAGCCGGACAATCACGCAGTCGTCCTGATCGATATCGAGGGCTGATCCGGCCCAGAACGGAGGAGACCCCCGCCGACCCGATTCGGCGGGGGTCTTCGCGGTCGAAACGGACCGCGATGGGAGCTGAGCTCACCAAGACGCGAGGTCGACGCCCTTCCGGTCTGAGTCGTTCGCGTCCTTCAGTTCTACGCGCGGCAGGTTACGCGCCGGTGAACGGATGCCGCGAGTTCCCTTTCGAATCGCGCAACGTGCTGCATCCCGCCCCGGGACTCGGCCGGTCGCGTTCAGATGCAGTCGTCCGGATGCGGCCGGCGCACGCCGCGTCGCCGACGGGCCTGTGGAGGACAAGTCGCAATCGGGGAGGTGGGCAGATACTAGGAACCCCTACTATCTGCCCGGGAACCCGAGTATGCTGGTCACTGTGCCAAAGAGGGCACAGAGGAGCGTCGCACAATGACTCGTACAATCCCGCATTTCGTGGGCGGATCGCACTTCGAGCCCCAGGAGGGCCGGTTCGCCGACGTGTTCGACCCCAGCACCGGCGCGGTGCAGGCCCGCGTGCCGCTGGCCTCTGCCGCCGAGGTGCAGCAGGTCATCGAGAACGCCGCTGCGGCGCAGCCCGCCTGGGCCGCGACCAACCCGCAGAAGCGCGCCCGCGTGCTGATGCGGTTCGTCGACCTGGTGAACCAAAACATGGACGAGCTGGCCCGACTGCTCTCCAGCGAGCACGGCAAGACCTTCGAGGACGCGAAGGGCGACGTCATCCGCGGCCTCGAGGTGATCGAGTTCTGCATCGGCGCACCGCACATGCTGAAGGGCGAGTACTCCACCGAGGTCGGCACCGGCATCGACGTCTACTCGATGCGCCAGCCGCTCGGCGTGGTCGCCGGCATCACTCCGTTCAACTTCCCCGCGATGATCCCGCTCTGGAAGGCCGGCCCCGCGATCGCGAGCGGCAACGCCTTCGTGCTGAAGCCCTCCGAGCGCGACCCCTCGGTGCCGGTGCGCCTGGCCGAGCTGTTCATGGAGGCGGGCCTTCCCGCCGGCATCCTCAACGTCGTGCACGGCGACAAGGAGGCGGTCGACACGATCCTCACCGACCCGCGCATCGAGGCCGTCGGGTTCGTCGGCTCAACGCCGATCGCGGAGTACATCTACTCGACCGCCGCGGCGAACGGCAAGCGCGCGCAGTGCTTCGGCGGTGCGAAGAACCACCTCATCGTCATGCCGGACGCCGACCTCGACCAGGCCGCCGACGCGCTCATCGGTGCAGGCTACGGCTCGGCCGGTGAGCGCTGCATGGCGATCTCGGTCGCCGTCCCCGTGGGGGAGGAGACCGCGGACGCGCTGGTCGCCAAACTCACCGAGCGGCTCGCGGGTCTGAAGGTCGGTCCCGGTCTCGAGCCGGGCGTCGACTACGGCCCGCTCGTCTCCGCGGCCGCGAAGGCCCGCGTCGAGGGACTGATCCAGGAGGGCGTGGATGCCGGGGCGACGCTGGTCGCCGACGGCCGCGGCCTCGTGGTCGCCGGGCACGAGTCCGGCTTCTACCTCGGCCCCACGCTGTTCGACCGCGTCACCACCGACATGTCGATCTACCAGCAGGAGATCTTCGGACCGGTGCTCTCGGTGGTCCGCGCCGCGGACTACGAGGAGGCACTGGCACTGGCATCCGAGAACCCCTACGGCAACGGCGTCGGCATCTTCACCCGCGACGGCGACGCCGCGCGCGACTTCGCCGCCCGCGTGAACGTGGGCATGGTCGGCGTGAACATCCCGATCCCGGTGCCGATCGCGTACTTCACCTTCGGCGGCTGGAAGGCGTCCGGCTTCGGCGACCTGAACCAGCACGGCGCCGACGGGTTCCGGTTCTACACGAAGACCAAGACGGTGACGAGCCGCTGGCCCAGCGGCATCAAGGACGGGGCCAGCTTCATCATGCCGACGGGAGACCACCGATGACCATGGTGACGACGACCGCCGAAGAGCGCGACGCCATCCTCGGCGCCGTCCGCGACTTCGCCGAGACCGAGCTCGCTCCGCACGCGATCGAGCGCGACGAGAAGCACCTGTTCCCGCGTGACACCCTGCATCGCGCCGGCGAGCTGGGCCTGGGCGGAATCTACGTGCGCGAGGAGTTCGGCGGCACCGAGCTGTCGCGCGTCGACACCGTCGCGATCTTCGAGGAGCTCGCCAAGGGCGACCCGACGATCGCCTCGTACATCTCCATCCACAACATGGTGGCGTGGATGATCGACACCTACGGCACCGAGGCGCAGCGCTCCGAGTGGCTGCCGCAGCTGACCGCGATGGAGGTCTTCGGCTCGTACTGCCTGACCGAGCCCGGTGCGGGATCGGATGCCGCGGCGATCGCCACCAGCGCCGTCCGCGACGGCGACGACTTCCTGCTCACCGGCGTCAAACAGTTCATCTCCGGCGCCGGCGAGGCCGGCGTGTACGTGGTGATGGCGCGCACCGGCGCCGCGGGGGCGGGCGGCATCAGCGCGTTTGTCGTGCCCGCCACAGCAGAGGGCATCTCGTTCGGTGCTCCCGAGAAGAAGATGGGATGGCACGCGCAGCCCACGCGCCAGGTGATCCTGGACGGTGTCCGCGTGCCGGCATCCGCCATGCTGGGCGACGAGGGCCGCGGATTCGCGATCGCGATGTCGGCGCTGAACGGCGGACGGCTGAACATCGCCGCCTGCTCGCTCGGCGGGGCGCAGTGGGCGCTGGAGAAGGCCGTGCAGTACGTGCACGAGCGCGAGGCGTTCGGCGAGCCGCTCGCCGAGAAGCAGTCCATCCTGTTCGCGGTGGCCGACATGCGCACCGACCTGCAGGCCGCGCGTCTGATGGTGCGCGACGGCGCTCAGGCCGTCGACGAGAAGGCGCCGGATGCCACGATGCGCTGCGCGATGGCCAAGCGCTTCGCGACCGATGCCGGGTTCGACGTCGCCAACAGAGCCCTTCAGCTGCACGGCGGCTACGGGTACCTTCAGGACTACGGGATCGAGAAGGTCGTCCGTGATCTGCGGGTGCATCAGATCCTGGAAGGGACGAACGAGATCATGAGACTCATCGTCGGACGCGAGATGCTGCGCCCCGCCGGATCCACCTCGATGCGGAGCGGGTCATGACCCGCATCGCGTTCCTCGGCCTCGGGCACATGGGGCTGCCGATGGCCGTGAACCTGGTCAAGGCCGGGCACGACGTGATCGGCTACGACCCCGTCCCCGCCGCCGTCGACGCGGCCTCGGCGGCGGGTGTGCCGATCGCCTCGTTCGGCATCGACGCGGTCGCCGGCGCCGAGGTGGTCATCACGATGTTCCCCGCGGGGAAGCACGTGATCGCCGCCTACGAGGACGGACTCCTGGCCGCGGCCGACCCCGGCACGCTGTTCATCGAGTCGTCCACGATCGCCGTCGACGAGGCGCAGACCGCGCACGCGATGGCGATCGAGGCGGGTCACCGCAATATCGACGCCCCGGTCTCGGGAGGCGTGGTCGGCGCCGAGAACGGCACGCTCGCGTTCATGGTGGGCGGCTCCGACGAGGACTTCGCCGCCGCCCTGCCGCTGCTCGAGGTGATGGGCAAGCGCATCGTGCACTGCGGCGGGCCCGGTCTCGGGCAGGCCGCGAAGGTGTGCAACAACATGATCCTCGCGGTGTCGCAGATCGCCGTCGCCGAGGCGTTCGTGCTGGGCGAGCGGCTGGGCCTGGAGCATCAGGCGCTGTTCGATGTCGTGTCGCAGGCGTCCGGCCAGTGCTGGTCGATCACGACCAACTGCCCCGTGCCGGGTCCGGTGCCGACCAGCCCCGCGAACCGCGACTACCAGCCCGGCTTCGCGGGCGCGCTGATGGCGAAGGATCTCGGGCTCGCGCTGCAGGCGATCGAGCAGACCACGACGGATGCGCAGATGGGCCGGCTGGCACAGCGCATCTACGCGGAGTTCGCCGCCGGCGAGGGCGGTCACCGCGACTTCTCGGGCATCATCACCGACATCCGCGACGCGTCCTGACGCCTCTGAGCGTCACAGGAGGTCGGGGGCGTCGGCCGCGCCTGGGATAATGGAGGGACCGCGATGATGCGGTGGAGGGAGCATCCATGACCGAGTACGAGACGATCCTCGTGGACCAGCGAGGACGGGTGGGCTGGATCACCCTCAACAGGCCGCAGGCCCTGAACGCCTTGAACAGCAGGGTGGCCCAGGAGGTCACGGCGGCAGCCGTCGCGTTCGACGCGGATGCCGGGATCGGCGCGATCGTGATCACCGGATCCGAGAAGGCCTTCGCGGCCGGCGCCGACATCAAGGAGATGGAGGGCATGACCTCCGCCGACATGCTCGGCACCGATCACTTCGGCGCCTGGCGGGACTTCGCCGCCGTGCGGACGCCTGTCATCGCCGCGGTCTCGGGCTACGCCCTGGGCGGCGGATGCGAGCTGGCGATGATGTGCGACATCATCCTCGCCGGCGACAACGCCGTGTTCGGGCAGCCCGAGATCAACCTCGGCGTCATCCCGGGCATGGGCGGCACGCAGCGACTGATCCGTGCGGTCGGCTACTACAAGGCCGCCGAGCTGGTGCTCTCCGGCCGCCTGGTGAAGGCGGCGGAGGCCGAGCGCATCGGCCTGGTGTCGCGCGTCGTGCCGGCATCCGACCTGATCGACGAGGCGACGAGGCTTGCCGACACGATCGCGTCGAAGTCGCTGCCGTCGGTGTACGCCGCCAAGGCGACGCTGGACGCCGCGATGGAGACCTCCCTCGCCGAGGGACTCGAGGTCGAGCGGGCGCAGTTCGCCGCGCTGTTCGACACCGCTGACCAGAAGGAGGGCATGGCCGCCTTCCGCGAGAAGCGCGAGCCGGACTTCGTGCACCGATGAGCGAGAAGATCGAGACCGCGCCGGATGACGCGGATCTGAAACTCTCCGAGGGGGACCGTCGGGAGCTGGTGGCCTGGACGCTCGCGTGCGCCGAGCGGATGCTGCCATTGTTCGGCGCCGAGCATCCGGACGACGCGCGCCCGCGTGCCGCCCTCGACGCCGCGTACGCGTTCCTGCGCGGCGAGATGGACATCGAAGACGTGCGCAACTGGGCGTTCGCCTGCCATGCCGCCGCGCGCGAGGCGACGGATGCCGCGGCGGTGGCGGCCGCACGCGTGTGCGGGCAGGCGGCGGGCGTGGCGCACATGGCCGCGCATGCCCGGCAGGTTCCGCGGCACACGGCGAAGGCGTTCCCCGGCGACCGCGAGCGCCGTGACGAGGAGCTCGCCTGGCAGCGCGCGCAGATCCCCGCGCGCTTCGAGCACTACGTCTACGACGGGGACTAGCCAGGCAATCTACCAAGCCTGAGCAGTGCACTCGCCTCAGCTGTTGACCCGTCGGGGGGCGGGGAAGACCCACGAGCCGTCGAGGATCTCGGGCCGCGGACGGTACAGCCGCACCCAGTAGTTCCACCCCGGAGTGATCGGGACGTAGTTGGATGCCGCGGGGTCGCCGCCGAAATGCACCGTGACCGAGCCGTCCGCGTTCTTCGTCGCGGTGAAGCTATTCGGGCCATACGCATCAAGGTCGTTCGCCTCGAAATACCCGTCCGAATTGTAGACAGCGATCGACCAGAAGCCATCCACCGGAACGTCCCGCACCGTCACCACGTACGGCGTGACCCCGTCGTTGTGTGCCGGCGTGACTGTCACATAGGTGGCGTCCGACTCCCGGTTTCCACCCCAGCCCGATGCTGTGCCTATGAGGTGTCGCACGGGATCGACGGAGTCACGACCGCCGAATGCGCCGCGCGAGTCGGGAACATGTGCGGCGAGCGCGACAAGGTCAGCGCGGATCGCATCCTGGCTCGCCTTGTCCCATTCCGGCAGCTCCAGCGAACCGGATGCCGCCTGATCGACGCGGATCGAGTCCTGCAGCGCAACGACGACGTCGATGTCGCCCGCCTCCGTGGGATCGACGAGGGTGCGGACGCCGACCATCGCGTACCGGGTACCGATCGTGTCTTTCGAGAGCGTGACCGATGCGGGAGCGTATGACGCGGGCGACACGTAGTGGTCTTCGTCGATCACGATCAGCGACATGAACCGACCCGCGGTGTCTGGGAGCTCGACAGTGACATCACCCGCATCCAGGTCGAAGACGATCGTCGAGTAGAGCGTGTCGCGGTTGGCACGGATCACTGACTGACTGTGAACATCCATGACCTCGCGGTGGTGATGCCAACGCGAGATCCCACCAGCCATGCGGGCTCCGGCCCTGAAATAGAAATCAGTCTCTGCGCGGGCAAACGTGTCGACCGTAACGATCTTCGCCATGCGTGAAGTCTGCCAGCGTGAGGCGCGCAGCTCAACGAGAACGCACAGCGCCACGGGTAGGCCAGAGACGCGTCAGCCGCGCAGCTCGTCGAGCACCTTCTGCAGGCGGCGCTCGCGCGTGGCATCCTGCTTCGCCTCGGCGACGGAACGAGCCATCTCCTTGCGGCGCGAGAACGACAGGTTCTCGAACTCGGCGCGGATGGCGGGGTCGGATGCCAGGGCGTCGGCGAGTGCCTGGGGGATCTCGACCGTGCGCTCTGCGTCATCGGGTGCGATGACCACGTCGAACTCGTCGCCGAGTTCGACGCCCAGCTCGGCGCGCACGGCCTTGCTGAAGCCGATGAGGTTCTGGCCGCCCATCCGGGCCAGCCGCAGCCGGGCGGTGCGGTCGGCGATGGTCACGGTGACGGGGAACGCCTTGGCGGTGCTGAGCGCGGCGACCTGATCGTCGTCGAGCACGATCGCGCCGGCGGGGCCCATCGGCTGAAGCGTGGTGTGCAGTCTCAACTCGGACATGCGGTCAGCCTAAGCGCGCAGGCATGTCAGGAGAAGTGCCTGCTGATGCCGTCGTTGCGCTCGGTGATCACGCGGATCAGGTGGCGGCGCATGATGAGGGCGTCGACGAGGCGGCCGACGACCCAGAACGGGGAGCGGAAGACGAGCTCGTCGCGCATCAGCGTCCCGCCCGCCACGGGGGAGAACTCGTGCGTGTGCTGGAACTCCGCGAACTGGCCGCGCACCTGCCGGTCGCGGAACCGGTGCGGCCGGTCGACATCGTCGACGAGCGACGTCATCCGGAATCGCACGCCGAAGTGCCGGGCGCTCCAGGTGATCCGGTCGCCCTCGGCGAGAATCCCCGAGGAGGCGGCACCCACGACGCGCTCGTCGTGGGAGCTCTGCGAGCTGACATGCAGTCCGACGTCGAGCGAGATGTCGAAGACCTCCGCCGGCGTGCCGTGCACCACCCGCTCGAGCACGAACGACGGCATCAGAGCGGGTCGGGGACCGGGCGGGGGTCGGCGAAGTCGCCGGCGTTCTTGCGCAGCCTGGCCACGATCGAGACCAGGTCCGACGCGTCCTCGGCGGTCAGGCCCGGGCGCGAGAAGACCTCGCCGTTCAGTGCGTCGGTCGCGCGGGCGACGAGGTCGCGCCCGGCATCCGTCAAAGAGAGCAGTGCGGCTCGGCCGTCGTGCGGATGCGGCTCGCGCAGCGCCAGTCCATCGCGGACCAGGCGCTCGGCGGTGCTGGACAGGCTGGTCGGGTGCACCTGCAGGCGGGCGACGATGCTCGAGAGCGGCATCGAACCGGTGCGGGTGAAGGCGAGCAGGCGCAGCACCTCGTAGCGCGCGAACGTGAGCCGGAAGGGCGTCAGCGTGGCATCCACACGGGCCAGCAGCAGCTGCTGGGCGCGCATGACGGAGGTGACGACGGCCATGCCGTCGGCGGCGTCCGTCCAGCCGTGCGCAAGCCACTGTCTCCTCGCCTCGGCGAGGGGATCGATCGGCAGGGGGCGGTTCGCCATGCATCTAAGTTACCGG
>JAITUD010000534.1 GCA_031286555.1 Microbacterium sp.
AGCACGGCGTCCGGTGGCGGCTTCGCTCCGGCGGCACCCGCTGCCGGGACGACGGACGCCACGACGGACGGCGGATCGTCGATCGCCGGCGGCACCCAGGTGGATGCTCCGATCACGGCTCCGATCACGGCGACCGGCAATGCGATCTCCGTGCTCGGCACGAGTGACGCGAAGGGTGCATCGGCAGGCGCGCCCGCCGCATCCACGGCTCCGGGCACGGATGCCACGACCAGCGGTGCCGACGCGGCTCTCGGCGGGACCCAGGTGATCGCGCCCGTGACGGCGCCCATCACCGCGAAGGGCAACGCGATCTCCGTCCTCGGGGACAGTGCGGTCAGCGGCACGGCACCGGCAGCGCCGGGCTCCGCAGCCAGCGCCGGCGCGCCCAGCACCGACGGGACCGACGCCATCCTCGGCGGAACGCAGGTCGTCGCACCGATCACCGCACCCGTCACCGCCTCCGGCAACGCCGTCTCCGTCCTCGGGAACAGCGCCGTCAGCGGCACCGCACCGGCTCCCGCGGGCAGCACGCCCCCGGCATCCGGCTCCTCCGCGACCACCGACGGGGAGTCCTCGCTCGGCGGAGGCTCGCAGGTCGTCGCACCGATCACCGCACCCGTGAACGTCGGCGGGAACGCGATCGCCGCGCTCGGCACCAGCACGGTCGACAAGTCGGGTTCGACGGGGACGGGCACGGCGCCCGCACCCGCTCCCGGAGCCACCACCGACGGCGACGGCTCGCTGCTCGGAGGCTCGCAGGTCGTCGCACCGATCACCGCACCCGTCACGGTCGGTGGCAATGCCATCTCGGCCGTGGGCACCAGCACGGTGACCGGCGGCTCCGGCTCAGCGGGCGGCGCCCCCGGCGGCACCGGGAACCCGGTGACCGACGGGCTCGGCTCGCTCCTCGGCGGAACGCAGATCGTCGCACCGATCACCGCACCGATCACCATCGGCGGCAACGCCGTCTCCGTGATCGGCGAGAGCACGGTCGAGGACCCGGGCACGAACCCCGGAACCGACCCGGGCACCGACCCCGGAACCGATCCGGGCACCGACCCGGGAACCGACCCCGGGACGAACCCCGGAACCGACCCGGGCACAAACCCCGGCACCAACCCCGGCACCACGCCAGGCAGCAACCCGGGCACCGTCCAGCCCGCTGCCAACGGCGGTGGCGCGACGACCGCAGAGGGCGGTGACACGCTCGCCTCGACCGGAGGGAACGGCGGCGCACCGCTGCTCGCGGGCCTCGCCGCGCTCCTGCTCCTGGCAGGTGCCGGACTCATGCGGCGCCGCGCCGCATGACCCTCGTCCGGGTGGCCGTGCCCGCGTATGGCCACCCGGACGCCCCGAAGACCCCCGTCGACATCGGCGCCCAACGCCGGAGGGGCAACCAGCGCCGATGTCGACGGTGCGGGTGACCGGTACTCCCAGCCGGCATCCGTGATCCGGGTGGTGACCGTCTCCCAATTTCATCCCGGTCACCCCGGAGTGGGCGCGCCCCCGCGCCCCGGCGGGTGTCTCCGCCCTCCCAACGGAGACACCCGCTCCTCTCGCGCCCGCGACGCCCACCGCGCGATCCAATGGGATGATGGTTCCGACAGCGACCGCCTCGTCCGCGAGCGTCTCGGAGGAACCATGTCCCGCACCCTGCGCACGCTCGCCGCGCTGTCGCTCGCCGTCCTGGCCGTGCCGGCCCTGGCCTCCTGCACCTCCGGGGCATCCGCGGCACCGGAGACCGCATCTCCGGCATCCGCCGTCACGGTCGACAACTGCGGAACGCAGGTGACCGTCGACAGCCCGCCGCAGCGCATCGTCACGGTGAAGTCGTCCACCCTCGAGCTCGCGCTGGCTCTCGGCGCGGGCGACCGGATCGTCGGCAGCGCGTACTCCGACGGACCGCTGCCGTCTGACCTCGCCTCTGCCGGCGAAGGCATCCCCGTCATCGCCGAGAAGGTGCCCTCGCAGGAGGCCGTGCTCGCCCTGAATCCCGACTTCGTGTTCGCCGGCTGGGAGTCCAACTTCTCGGCCGACGGCGTCGGCGAGCGCGACGCCCTGCAGCAGCTCGGCGTGACCACCTACGTCGCACCCGCCGCCTGCCAGGAGAAGAAGTACCAGCCCGACCCGCTCACCTTCGACGCCGTCTTCGACTCGTTCCTGCAGGCCGGCGATCTGCTCGGCGAGAAGGATGCCGCGAAGAAGCTGGTCGCCGAGCAGAAGGCGCAGCTCGCGAAGCTCACCCCCGACGACCGTGGCCTGACCGCCGTCTGGTACTCCTCAGGCAGCGATCAGCCGTTCGTCGGCGCGGGCATCGGCGCCCCGCAGCTGCTCATGCACAGCGCCGGGCTGACCAACGCGTTCGCCGATGTGAAGGAGAGCTGGTTCTCCACCTCGTGGGAGAAGGTCGCCGACCTGAACCCCGACGTGATCGTGCTGGTCGACTCGACCTGGAACACCGCCCAGCACAAGATCGACGTGCTGAAGGCGAACCCGGTGACGTCCACCCTGAAGGCCGTGCAGAACGACGCCTTCCTGACCGTCGACTTCCCCGCCACCGAATCGGGGGTGCGCGACGTCGACGCCGTCGCCTCGCTGATCAAGCAGCTGGCTGAACGATGACCTCGACCCCGGTGCGGATCGCGCCGGCGGCGCGCTCCGCACCACGCAGGAACCGGATGCCGCGCGCGCGGACCGCCGCGATCCTGCTGGGTCTGCTCGTCCTGCTGGCCGTGTCGGTGGTGGTCGCGATCGGCATCGGCCCGGCGCGCATCGCGCCCGGTGACGTGGCCGGCACCCTCTGGGCGCACCTCACCGGCGGGCATCCGATCCTCCCCGTCACGCAGGACGCCATCGTCTGGCGCCTGCGGACGCCACGGGTGCTGACGGCCGTGGTGGTCGGCGGCGGTCTCGCCGTGTGCGGCGCGGTCATGCAGGCGCTGACCCGCAATCCCCTCGCCGACCCCTATCTTCTGGGGCTGTCGTCCGGGGCATCCACCGGCGCTGTGCTGGTGCTCGTGCTCGGCGCGGCGATCGCGCTGCCCGCCGCCGCGTTCGCCGGCGCGATGATCGCACTGGTCCTGACGCTCGGCATCTCCCGCGCGGCGGGCGGATCCTCGCCGACCTCGACCATCCTCGCCGGGCTCGCCGTGTCGGCGGTGCTGTC
>JAITUD010000042.1 GCA_031286555.1 Microbacterium sp.
CCGGTTCCCGCCGAGGGATGCCGCGCTGCGCGCAG
Organism: Microbacterium sp.; assembly: GCA_031286555.1. GTDB lineage: Bacteria > Actinomycetota > Actinomycetes > Actinomycetales > Microbacteriaceae > Microbacterium. The sequence goes on from JAITUD010000042.1 coordinate 36, forward strand.
AGCTCGAGGCGGAGCTGGAGGCGCATGGCGCCGGTGCGCTGCTCGCCCGGCTGCAGGCGCTCGATCCGGCCACGGCCGCGAAGATCGATCCGAAGAACGGCCGACGGCTCGTGCGCGCGCTGGAGGTGCTCGCACAGGGCTCTGCGACGCACGGCGCCGCGCTGCCGGATGCGCCGGAGCTGTGGCATCCGGACACCCGCATCATCGGTCTGCACGTCGACCGCGCGATGCTCGTCGAGCGCCTCGACCGCCGGGTCGAGAGGATGTGGGCTGACGGGCTCCTCGACGAGGTGCGCGGTCTGCGCGCACACGGTCTCGAAGACGGGGTGACGGCCCGGCGCGCGATCGGGTACGCACAGGCGCTCGCAGAGCTGGACGGACGGTTGTCGCAGGCGGAGGCGATCGCGGAGACGCAGGCGCTCACGCGCCGCTATGCACGCCGCCAGGTGTCGTGGTTCAAGCGGTACCCCGGCATCCGCTGGATCGAACCGGCGGCGGGCGCGGGGTCAGTCCTTGACTGACAGCTCGTCAGGCTTGACGCCGAACGCGAAGTAGCTCGCAGGACCGATCCAGTTCACCAGGATCACCGGGATCCACGCGGGCTTCGGCCCTCGCACCTGACGGGCGTCGCGAGCGGCGAGATCCCAGAACGCCAGCGCGGCGAACGCGATCTGCACGATGCCCAGGATCGTGAGGAGCACCTTCCCGCCGGCGCTGATCTGCTTCTTCTCGGACTTCTGGTCGCATCCCATGACTCGAGTCTGGACCACATCGGTGCGCGTGGCGAGGGCTTTCGAGTGTCCGTGGCCCGAGGCACCATAGGGGCATGACCACCCACTTCTACACCGCGTCGTCGCTGGACGGCTTCATCGCCACCGCCGATCACTCGCTGGACTGGCTGCTCAGACAGGACATCGACATGGAGGGGCCGATGGCGTACCCCGGGTTCGTCGCCGAGGTCGGGGCGCTTGTGATGGGCGCTTCCACGTACGAGTGGGTCCGCCGGCACGACGGCGACACGTGGAACTACGAACAGCCGACCTGGGTGCTCACGCATCGTGACCTGACCCCGATTCCCGGCGCCGACATCCGGTTCGCGCGCGGCGACGTGCGCGCGGTGCACGAGGCGATGACCGCAGCGGCGCCGGGCCGGGATCTGTGGGTCGTCGGGGGAGGAGACCTGGCCGGCCAGTTCGCGGATGCGGGTCTTCTCGACGAGGTCTGGGTGCAGTACGCACCGGTGACTCTGGGATCCGGTGCGCCGCTGCTGCCCCGTACCCTTGATCTCGAACTCATCGACGTCGCGCGCAACCGGGCGTTCGCCTGCACGCGCTACCGCGTGCTCAAAGGTGCGCAGAACGGAGACACCAGTGACCGTGCAGCTGCGGACATTCGCTCGGACGGATGAGGACGCCGTCGTCGCACTGTGGGAAGAGGCCGGTCTGACCCGGCCGTGGAACGACCCGCATGCCGACATCGAGCGGATGCTCGCGGTCTGGCCGGATCTGCTCATCGTCGCCGAGGACGCAGGCCGGATCGTCGGCACCGTCATGGCTGGCTATGACGGACATCGCGGATGGATCTACTATCTCGCGACCGCGACGGATCGCCGCGGCGAGGGGATCGCGCGAGCGCTCGTGGAAGAGTCGGAGCACCGCCTGATCGCGCTGGGATGCCCGAAGGTACAGCTGATGGTGCGCCCCGGGAACGAGATCGTCTTCGCGTTCTACGACAGGGTCGGCTATGAGCGGTTCGACATCGGCATGACCGGCAAGCGGCTGATCGTCGATGCATCGGCCTCAGCCGTCGTCTGAACGGGCCGCTCACCGAGGCTGAATAGACTGGGCGCATGGTCGCATTCACCAAGGGACACGGCACCGGCAACGACTTCGTCATCATCGCCGACCCCGACGGCGCGCTCGAGCTGAGCCCCGAACAGGTCGCCGTGCTCTGCGATCGCAACTTCGGCATCGGCGCCGACGGCGTGCTGCGCGTGGTGCGCTCCTCGGCCATCGCCGACGGTGCCGCCGCGCTGGCGGAGGAGCCGAACGCCGAGTGGTTCATGGACTACCGCAACGCCGACGGCTCGGTCGCCGAGATGTGCGGCAACGGCATCCGCGTCTTCGTGCACTACCTGGTGCGCTCCGGGCTCGCGACGCTGGAGCCCGGCTCCGCGCTCCCCGTCGGCACGCGCGCCGGCGTTCGCGATGTGATGCGCAGCGAGACCGGTTACCAGGTCGACCTCGGTCGCTGGCGGCTCGTCGACGGTGACCCGCTCGTGCGGGCTCGCGGGCTGTCGGTGCCCCGTCCGGGCACCGGCATCGATGTCGGCAACCCGCACGTTGTCGTCGCACTGGCCTCCGAGCAGGAGCTCGAGGAACTCGACCTGCACGCGAGCCCGGTCCTCGACCCCGCACCTGCCGCCGGGGCGAACGTCGAGTTCGTCGTCCCCGGTGAGCCGCTCGTGCGCGACGGCATCGGTCACGTGCGGATGCGAGTGCACGAGCGCGGCGTCGGCGAGACGCTCAGCTGCGGCACTGGTGTCGCCGCGACCGCCCTCGCCGTGCGGTACTGGGCGGGTGAGAAGGCACCGAACGACTGGCGCGTCGAGGTGCCGGGCGGAAAACTCGGTGTGCGGATGTTCCCGGCCGAGGACGGCGAGCACGTCGCGCTGTCGGGCCCGGCGCAGCTGGTCTACACGGGCGAGATCGACCTGGCCTGAACCGCGCGGGCGGCGCTCAGGAGGGGAGCACCACCGGCTCGGTCGGCGGCGTGCCGTGCCTGCGCACCTTCAGCACACGGTAGCCCTTGCCGGTCGCGGCGCGGAACACGCTGTACCCCGGGTCGAAGGTCGCGTCGATCCAGCGCTGCAGCGAGTCCGCTCCGAGGTTGCGCTGCACGACCAGCCACGCGTCGCTGCGCTCGTCGAGCCGCGGGATCCAGCGCTCGAGCATGCCGTGCAGCTCGTTCTTGCCGACCCGGATCGGCGGGTTCGAGCGGATGGTGCGGAAGACCACGTCATCGGGAACATCGTCGGGAAGCACGGCGTTGACATTTGTGAGGCCGAGCGCCTTGGCGTTGCGACGCGTCAGATCGAGGGCGCGCTCGTTGACGTCTACCGCCCAGATCGTGGCGTGCGGCGCGGACAGCGCCATCGTCAGGCTGATCGGCCCCCACCCGCATCCGAGGTCGAGGAAATCCCCGCTCGGCGGCAGCGGCGGCATGTTGGCGAACAGCACAGCGGTTCCGGCATCTAGGCGGTCGGGACTGAAGACACCGCCGGCGGTCGTGACCTCGAGGTCACGGCCGGCGAGGGTGACGCGGATGTTCCGCAGGTTCTCCGCACTGGCCGGGGTCGCGGTGAAGTAATGGTCGGACCCCATACCGCGAGCGTAGCGGACGCAGCGGGCTAGGGTTAAGACGCTCTACAGAGAAAGCAGGAATCCGGACCGGATGACGAACTCCAACAACGACGACAACACGCAGGACTCCCTGGACCGGGTGCTCGCGAAAGCCGAGCCGCGGATCGAGCCGATCGTCTTCGGCAGCGCCCAGGCGCTGCAGGATACGGCGACCGCCGGATACGGCTCGGCAGACGGGGACCAGTGGGACCTCGAGGACCGGCATGCGCTGCGCCGAGTGGTCGGGCTGTCGACCGAACTCGAGGACGTCACCGAGGTCGAGTACCGGCAGCTGCGGCTCGAGAACGTCGTGCTCGTCGGTGTGTACCCCCAGGGCGCACAGGACGACGCCGAGAACTCGCTGCGCGAACTCGCCGCGCTCGCCGAGACCGCCGGCGCCGTGGTCCTCGACGGACTGCTGCAGCGCCGCCCGCATCCGGACCCGGCGACCTACCTGGGCCGTGGCAAGGCAGAGGAGCTGCGTGACATCGTGCGCGCCGTCGGCGCCGACACGGTCATCGCCGACACCGAGCTCGCCGCCAGCCAGCGGCGCGCCCTGGAGGACGTGGTCAAGGTCAAGGTGATCGACCGCACCACCGTCATCCTCGACATCTTCAGCCAGCACGCCAAGAGCCGCGAGGGCAAGGCGCAGGTCGAACTCGCGCAGCTCGAGTACCTGCTGCCGCGCCTGCGCGGCTGGGGCGAGTCGATGAGCCGGCAGGCCGGTGGCCAGGTCGGCGCCGGCGGCGCGGGCATGGGCTCGCGCGGACCGGGTGAGACCAAGATCGAGCTGGATCGCCGCCGCATCCGGACCAAGATGGCGCTGCTGCGCAAGCAGATCCGTGACTTCGCGCCCGCGCGCGAGGCCAAGCGCGCCGAGCGGCACCGCAATGCGATCCCGTCGGTCGCGATCGCCGGCTACACGAACGCTGGCAAGTCCAGTCTGCTGAACGCTCTCACCAGCGCCGGCGTGCTGGTCGAGAACGCGCTGTTCGCGACACTGGATGCCACGGTGCGGCGCTCCG
>JAITUD010000047.1 GCA_031286555.1 Microbacterium sp.
CACAAGGTGCCGCAGGACGGCATCAACGCCCTGCTCGTGCAGGAGGCGCGGGCCGGCCGGAACGTCGTGCGCCTGAAGGGCGGCGACCCGTTCGTGCTCGGCCGCGGCCGCGAGGAGCAGCTGCACTGCGAGGCCGCCGGAGTGCCGGTCGAGGTCGTCGCAGGGGTGACCAGCGCCATCTCGGTGCCGGCCGCGGCCGGCATCCCGGTGACGCATCGCGGTGTCGCGGCATCCTTCACCGTCGTCAGCGCGCACGACCAGATCCAGCACCTGCCCGGTGGAGCCGACCACACCGTGATCCTGCTGATGGGCGTGAACACGCTGGGCCACTCGGCGCACGTGCTCGCCGCCGGCGAGCGCGGAGCGGACTGCCCAGTGGCGATCGTCGAGGACGGCTGCGGCGAGGGCCAGCGCGTCACGGTCGGCACGCTCGGCACGATCGCGCACCTCGCAGCCGCGCGAGAGGTGCGCTCGCCCGCGGTCGTCGTCGTCGGCGACGTCGTGCGGCTGAGCCCGGATGCCGCCGCGGCAGCCCCGCACTGGACCGACGCGCTGCTCACCCTCTCCTCACTCTGAGTACGAAAGAACCACCATGACCTCTCCTCTGCACCTTCGAGTCGCGATCGTCGGATCCGGCCCGGCCGGCATCTACGCCGGCAACCTGCTGGCGAACGCCGTCAAGGAGCGCGGCGGCCGTGTCGAGATCGACCTGTTCGAGTCGCTGCCCGCGCCCTACGGCCTGATCCGCTACGGCGTGGCCCCGGACCATCCGCGCATCAAGGGCATCGTCACCTCGCTGCACGACATGCTCGACGCCACGGCAGAGGGCGCGGAGCGCCGCACCATCCGCTTCATCGGCAACGTCGAGATCGGCAAGGACCTCGGACTCGACGAACTGCGCGAGCGCTACCATGCGGTCATCCTCGCGACCGGCGCGATCCGCGACGCGGAACTCGCGATCCCCGGCGTCGACCTGCCCGGCTCCTACGGCGCCGCCGACTTCGTGGCCTGGTTCGACGGGCATCCGGACGTCGCGCGCACCTGGCCGCTGGATGCAGCATCGGCGGCCGTCATCGGCAACGGCAACGTCGCGCTCGACGTGGCGCGCGTGCTCGCCAAGCACGGCGAGGACCAGCGCAGCACCGACGTGCCCGACAACGTGCTCGCGGGGCTGGAGTCCTCCGCGATCACCGACGTGCACGTGTTCGGACGCCGTGGGCCGGCCGACATCAAGTTCACGCCCATCGAACTGCGCGAGCTCGGTGAGGTGCGCGACGTCGACATCGTGCTGCACGATGAGGACTTCGACGGCGTGGATGCGGCATCCGCGTCGACCAACCAGTTGAAGGTCATGCTGCGTACGCTGAACGGCTGGCGCGGCCGCGAGGTCGGGCAGGCGAGCCGCCGGCTGCACCTGCACTTCTGGCAGCGTCCGGTCGAGATCACCGGCGACGGTCGGGTCGAGGGCATCCGGTTCGAGCGCACCCGCATCGAGGACGGGCAGCTGGTGGGCACCGGTGAGTTCCGCGACTACGACGTGCAGGCGATCTACCGCGCGGTCGGCTACTACGGCACGCGAGTCGAGGGTGCGCCCTTCGACGAGCGCCGCGGCGTGGTCCCGAACGATGGCGGCCGCGTCGACGGCGAGCCCGGACTGTACGCGACCGGCTGGATCAAGCGCGGCCCGGTGGGCCTGATCGGCGCGACCAAGTCGGATGCGCTCGAGACGATCACCCACGTCGTGGCGGATGCCGAGGCGGGGTCTCTGACCGCGGTCGACGCGGAGAGCGACATCCTCGACCTGCTCGACGAGCGCGACACCGAGTACACGACCTGGGACGGCTGGGTGGCGCTTGATGCGCACGAGCGTCATCTCGGCGAGACCCACCAGCACGCCCGCGAGCGGGTCAAGGTCGTGCCGCGCGAGGAGCAGGTCGCCGTCTCGCGCGACGGGGCGCTCGTCCGATGACCTATGTGATCGCCCTGCCCTGCGTCGATGTGAAGGACAGGGCGTGCGTCGACGAATGCCCGGTGGACTGCATCTACGAGGGCGAGCGCTCGCTGTACATCCATCCGGACGAGTGCGTGGACTGCGGCGCCTGCGAGCCGGTCGGCCCTGTCGAGGCGATCTACTACGAGGACGACCTGCCCGACGAGTGGCAGGACTACTACAAGGCCAACGTCGAGTTCTTCGACGAGATCGGGTCGCCAGGCGGCGCGGCCGGCGCGGGCGTGTACGACTTCGACCACCCGTTGATCGCAGCGCTCCCGCCGCAGGGAGACGGCCATGACTGACGAGCCCTACGACGTGCTGATCGTCGGCGGCGGGCCGGCGGGTCTCTCCGCCGCGCTCAACCTCGGCCGTGCACTGATGCGGGTGCTGCTGGTCGACGCCGACCGCCCGCGCAATGCGGCCACGCTCGTCTCGCACGGCTTCCTCACCCGCGACGGCGTTCCGCCGCACGAGCTGCGCCGCATCGCGCGCGAAGAGCTCGCCGGGTACTCGGACGTCGAGGTGCGCACCCGGCAGCGGGTGTTCGGCATCGAGGAGACGGATGCCGGATTCTCGGCGTCTCTTGGCCGCCGCTCCCCGGAGCAGACGGTGTCCGCGCGGGCGGTGCTGCTGGCATCCGGTCTGCGCGAGACCCTGCCGGAGGTGCCGAACCTGCGCGGCTTCTACGGCGTGAGCCTGTTCAGCTGCGTCGCGTGCGACGCCTGGGATCTGCGCGACCGCCGGCTCGCGCTGATCGGCGAGAGCGACGACTTGGCGGCCCGCGCACGCCTGATCTCGCGCTGGACCGACGCGCTCACCGTGTTCACGCACGGGTCCGACGCGATCCGGCCCGACGAGGAGGCCGAGCTGCTCGCGCAGGGGATCGCCGTCGAGCGCGCCCCGATCGCGGAGCTCCGCGGCGAGAAGGGCGTGATCACCGGCATCCGTCTTGAAAGCGGCGCCGAGCACGCGATCGACGGCGGCTTCGTGCAGCCGCGATGGGACGCCGAGCTCGGCTACCTGCAGGGTCTCGCGCCGGATTCGGATGAGGCGGGGCATCTGGTCGTCGATCGTTCCGGCCGCACGAGTCGCGCCGGGGTCTACGCCGCAGGCGACATCGCCTCACCGGGCCCGCAGCAGCTCATGGTCGCGGCGGGCGCGGGCGCCCGCGTGGCCGCCGTCATCGTGCACGATGCGGTCGGGATCACGACGACGCACTGACCGAAGGCGCGGACGCCGCGCCGTGCCGACCCGGCGCCCCAGCGACCGGGCCGGCACCACGCATCTCCGGCGCGGCGGCCGACGACGAGACGACGAGCGCTCCCCAGTCGCGCGCGCGTTCGTCATTCATCGGGTCCGATGACGGCCGCAGATTCACGATACGATCTGGGCCATCACACACCTGGGGGAGGTGTACCGTGACGGACGACGAAGCGACCGACGAGACCTTCGCGGAGCGCATGACGCGGGCGATCGATGAACGCGGTGTCAGTCTTTCGACGCTGTGGCGTCGCCTGCATGACAACGGCGATCCTGTGGCGAGATCGACGCTCGCCCAATGGCGGACCGGCGCTCGGCGGCCCGAGGGGCCGGCATCGCTGGCGGCCGTGGCGGGGCTGGAGGTGCTTCTGGGGCTGCCCCACGGTGAACTTCTCGGGCGGATCGGTCCGTCGCTGAGAACGGGGCCGCTCCCGTCGTTCCAGTTGACGGGACGGGACATCGCCGAACGCGATGCCGTTCTGGAGAGCTTCCGTGCGCTCGACTTCCGTGCGCGGATCCCGATGCGCCGCATGTCCCTGCAGATGACCGGCGACATCGACGCCGTCGGTGATCTCCGCACAGCCAGGGTCCAGCTGCTGGTCACTGCGCAGTCCGGCACCATCGACCGCTTCCCGTGGTTCCAGATCACTCCGCACAGCTGCGACGAGCCGCTGGAGTTCACTGCGGACGCGGGATGCTCGCTCGGCCCTTCCTTCAGGCACCCGAACGGGCGGGTCTCAGCCGTCACCGTCATCCTGGACCACCCCGTCGAGGCCCGCGACACCGCGCTGATCGAACTGACCACGCGTTTTCCTGAGGGGAGCGGCATCCGCGAACTCCGGCTGCTCGCAGCCATCGAGGCGTCCGAGGCGCTGCTGTGGGCTCGGTTCCACCCGGACGCCGTGCCGACGAAGGTCGAGGAGTTCGAGCGGGATCAGGCGCATGAGCTGTCGGTCCCGCGTGACCCGCGGAGATCCGTGCACACCGCGCGCAAGAGGTTCGGCCCGGGATACGTCGGCTTCCGGTGGTCGTGATCAGGAGGCGGTGGCGTAGCGGGCCGCGATGGTCCGAGCGGCTTCTTCGATGACCTTCTCCTGTTCGGCGTCGGTCATCGACCACGTGCCGTGGACCAGGCGGGGCCAGAAGACGGATGAGGCGATCATCCCGAGGAACTGTGCGGACGCGGTGTCGGGATCGTCGATCTCCGCGACGCCGGACGCGTGCGCATCGCGAAGGAAGCGCGCGAGCGCCGCGAGCACCGGCAGCGTCCCGAAGTCGAAGGTGCGCGTTCGCAGCTCGGGGAACCTGGGCGACTCGGCGATCACCGTGCGCATCAGCGCGGTCATCTCGGGCCGGAGCAGAAGCTCGCCATAGGCCCGTCCGAGTGCCATGAGTCCGGCGCGGAAGTCGTCCACGGGAACGTCGAAGGGAACCAGGTCGGGCGCCGCGCCTGCGGCCAGCACGGTGGCCTCGAACAGCTCTGCCTTGGTCGGGAACTGTTTGAAGAGCGTCGCCTTCGACACGCCCGCCTCCTGGGCGATACGCGCGAGCGACGTGCGGTCGTAGCCGTTCTCCAGGAACAGGCGTGCGCCTGCGGCGAGCACGGATGCGCGGTTCGCCTCGGCCATCGCGCGATGGTAAGCGGATTCTCCGCGGGTCATGTCCTCAGTATCCCATAGAGGTGGGTGCATTGACTTACCTCTTCATGTGTGCAACCGTGTAGAGGTGAGTTGAATGACTCATGTCTAGCGAAGGAGCAGCAATGGCCACCGTGATCGTCCACGCCACCATCACCCTCGACGGATACCTCGCAGATCCGGACGGCGGGGTCGACTGGATGTTCGGCAGACCATCCGCTCCCGAGGACGACGTCGTCGTGGAGCGGGTCATGAACCGCATCGGGGCGGTCGTCGGGGGCGCGAACAGGACCCAGACCGTCGAGGACGGCGAACTCCCGTACGGCGGCATGCTGAAGGTGCCGGTCTACCTCATGACCCACAGCGAGCATGAGCCGATCCTCCGCGACGGAACCACCTACACCTTCGTCGTCGACGACATCGGAGACGCCGTGGCGCAGGCCTCACGGGTCGCCGGCGACGGTTGGGTCAGCCTGCTCGGCGGCAGCATCTCGCGCCAGTGTCTGCGACTCGGGCTGGTCGATGAGCTCCACCTGGACATCGCCCCGGTCCTGCTCGGCAGCGGCATCTCCCTGTTCGAGGGCCTGGGGCAGCGGATCGAGCTCGAGCGGCTCGAGACCTCCGCATACGCGAGCGAGACCCACCTGCGCTTCCGCGTGCTGCGGTAGAGCCTCGTCATGGTCGGACCTGGCGTGGCGGGGTGCGCTGCCGGTAGCGTCGGGCGGGTGTCTCCGCGCCGTCCGGGCGGGGTCCGCTGACAAAGGAGTTCCATGGTCTCGCGTATCGACGCCATCAACATCACCGCCCGCGACCACGAGTCGCTCGGCGCCTTCTGGCAGCAGCTGCTCGCGCTGCAGGAAGACCCTGACAACCCGAACAACCCCGGTGACCCGGTGACCGTGCTCCTGAGCGGACCGATCGAGGTGCGGTTCGAGTTCCAGCCGGTCGACGAGGGCAGGGAGTTCGAGCCCCGCATCCACTTCGACCTGAACCCGGTCGACCGCACCCGTGACGAGGAGGTCGAGCGGCTGCAGGAGCTCGGCGCCACCGTCGTCGCCGACCGCCGCCGCGAGAACGGCAGCGGCTACGTCACGATGAGCGACGTCGACGGCAATGAGTTCTGCATCCAGCGCAGCCCTGAAGAGGTCGCGGCCGCGGGCCGTTGACCGCCGGTGCTCCCCTGTCCGCCGGGCAGGGGAGTACCGTCTGACCGCATGGGGGCGACCTACCATTTCGTGACCACGTTCCGTGTGGCCGGCGATCCGACGCGTGTATGGGACGTGCTCAGCGACGTCGCCGGATGGGTGCGCTGGTGGCCGGAGCTCGAGCGCGTCGAGGTCATCGCCGGTCCGGACGGTGCTGCAGACGTCGGTTCCGCGCATCGGCATACGATCCGCACCTCGCTCGGCTACCGGCTGACCTACGAGATCGAGATCACGGCACTCGACAGGATGCGATCCGTGGATGCCGCGGTGCGCGGAGACCTCGCCGGCCGTGGCCGGGCGGCCGTCGGCGCGGCATCCGACGAGGAGGCGACGATCTGGTTCGCGTGGCTCGTAGAGACGACGAAGCCGTGGATGCGCCGGCTTTCGCCGGTCGCCCGTCCGGTGTTCACCTGGGCGCACCACCGGTTGATGGCGGACTTCGGATCCGGTTTCGCAGCGACGGCCGGCGCACGGCTTCTCTCGGTGGAGCACCTCGAGATCCGGCCGGGGGAGCCCGGGTTCTGGGTCATGCCGGAGGTTCCGGCATGACCCGGAACGCGGATCGGGATAGTCTCCGGCCATGACGTCCAGAACAGCGATCGCGGCTGCGGCGCTGGTGCGCGACGGGCGGATGCTGCTGGTGCACCGGCATCCGCGTCGTGAGGCCCACCCCGATCGCTGGGCCCTTCCCGGCGGGCACGTCGAACCCGGCGAGCGGCCCGACGAGGCCGTCGTGCGGGAGTGCCTCGAGGAGCTCGGCGTGCGCATCCGTGACCCGAGACCGATCCCGATGACCGTCGACCAGCCTGGCCTCGACATGTACGCCTTTCTCGCCACGGCCTGGGACGGCGAGCCCGCGAACACCGAGCCGGGTGAGCACGACGACCTGAGGTGGTTCCGGCCCGCCGAACTCGCGGGGCTGCGCCTGGCGCATCCGGAATCGCTCGCCGACCTCGTCGCCGCCGTCGCGATGGCGGAGGGATGAGGATGCTGCGGGTCGGGTTGCTCGGCGACGGGCACATCAACGGAGTGCTCCGCCGTGCGGTCGAGGAGACGCGCCCCTATCGGGTGGTGGGCGCCTTCGGCCGCAAGGACGCGCTGCCCGGGACGGCCGACGTCGACGTGATCGTGGAGGCCGCGACGCAGCAGGCGGTGCGCGAGCGGGTGCCGGGGCTGCTTGCGGGCGGTGTCGACGTGATCCTGCTGTCGGTCGGAGCGCTGGCCGACCCCGCAATGCGTGCGGAGCTGCTCGACTCTCCGATCGCAGGACGGGGCAGGCTCATCGTCTGCACCGGCGCGATCGGCGGCCTCGACCAGGTCAGGGCGCTGCGCGCCGCCGGTCCGCTGCGGACCGTCTCGATCGAGAGCCGCAAACTGCCGGCATCGCTCGTCCAGCCCTGGATGGCCGAGGACCTGCAGGCCGAACTGCGCGCCGGCCGAACCGAGGTCGTGCTCGCGGACGGGCGCGCCGGCGAGGTGGCTCAGCGGTTCCCGGCGTCCGCCAACGTCGCCGCAGCCCTCGCGCTCGCCGCGGACGCCTGGGACTTCGCCACCGCCCGGATCGTCGCCGACCCCGCGGCCGACCCGACCCGGCATGAGATCCACGCCGCCGGCGACCTCGGCGAGGTGCGGGCGGTCGTCGAGAACGCACCGTCGCCGGAGCGCCCTCGGTCCAGCGCCGTGGTGGCCTGGGCGGCGCTGCGCGCACTGGACGACTACGCCCGGCTGCGCGGGTTCCCCGCCGTCTCCGGTGCGGCGTTCCTCTGACGCCCTACTGCCAGATCGCGGTGTCGGGATCGATGCCGTGCTTCCGGGCCGACGCATCGATGATCTGCCGGAACCAGTGCGAGAG
>JAITUD010000062.1 GCA_031286555.1 Microbacterium sp.
GCGTAGTCGATGGTGCCGCCGGCGGCGATGCGGAACTGCTCGCGCACCAGGTCGATGCCGGTGACCTCTTCCGAGACCGGGTGCTCGACCTGCAGGCGGGTGTTCACCTCGAGGAAGGACACGGTGCCGTCAGCGCCGATCAGGAACTCGCAGGTGCCGGCGCCCACGTAGCCGACCTCCTTGAGGATGGCCTTCGACGCGGCGTACAGCTGGTCGTTCTGCTCCTTCGTCAGGAACGGCGCGGGTGCCTCCTCGACGAGCTTCTGGTGCCGGCGCTGCAGTGAGCAGTCGCGGGTGGAGATGACGACCACGTTGCCCGCGGCATCCGCCAGGCACTGGGTCTCGACGTGCCGCGGCTTGTCGAGGTACTTCTCGACGAAGCACTCGCCGCGTCCGAAGGCCGTGACCGCCTCGCGGGTCGCGGACTCGAACAGCTCCGCGACCTCGTCGAGCTCGCGGGCGACCTTCAGGCCGCGTCCGCCGCCGCCGTAGGCGGCCTTGATGGCGATCGGCAGGCCGAACTCCTTCGCGAACGCGATGACCTCGTCTGCACCGTCGACGGGACCGGGCGTGCCTGGGGCGAGCGGCGCGCCGACCTTCTCGGCCACGTGGCGGGCGGTGACCTTGTCGCCGAGCGCCTCGATCGCCTCGGGCGAAGGGCCGATCCAGGTCATGCCTGCGCCGATCACGGCGCGGGCGAAGTCGGCGTTCTCGGCGAGGAAACCGTAGCCGGGGTGCACCGCGTCGGCTCCCGCGCGGCGGGCGACCGAGAGGATCTTGTCGATCTGCAGGTAGGTGTCCGCGCTCGTGGCGCCGTCGAGGGCGTAGGCCTCGTCGGCGAGTCGCACGTGCATGGCGTCACGGTCCTGGTCGGCGTACACGGCGACAGAGGAGATCCCGGAGTCCCGGGCGGCGCGGATGATGCGTACGGCGATCTCGCCGCGGTTCGCGATGAGCACCTTGGCGATATCAGGCATGGGTTTCAGCCTAGCGAGTGTCGGGCCGATCTATTTGACGACTCTCGACAAGAAAATCACGGTTTCATGTCGGAATGCCTTCAAAGCGGCGATTTCGTGTTCCAGAGGTCGGTCCACACCACGCCGAGCTCGCCGGCCAGCCGCCGCAGCGTCGACAGCGACATCCCGACCACGGTCGACGGGTCGCCGTCCACCCGGGTGATGAACGGGCCGCCCAGGCTGTCCACGGTGAACGCGCCGGCGACGTGCAGCGGCTCGCCGGAGGCGATGTACGCGTCGATCTCGGCGTCCGTGACGTCGTCGGCGAACGTCACAGCCGCCTCGGCGACCGCGTGCGCCTCGACCGGGTCGGCGCCCGGTCGCACGCGGAACACCGAGTGCCCGGAGTGCAGGATGCCGGTCTCGCCGCGCATCCCGTGCCAGCGCCGTCGGGCCTCCTCCGGCGTGTAGGGCTTGCCGAGCACCTCGCCGCCGATCTCGAACATCGAGTCGCCGCCGATCACCAGACCGTCGAAGTCTGGAGCATCCGTCTGCAGGGCGCGAACGACGTCGGCGGCCTTCGCTCGGCCCAGCAGCAGCACGAGCTCCGCAGGAGCGAGCGCGGTACCGCGTTCGGCCTCGGCGGCCGCGGCCACAGCATCCTCGTCGACGGCGGGCGAGCGGGTCTCGGGCTCGATCCCCGCCTGCCGCAGCAGCATGAGGCGGGCGGGAGACGTGGATGCCAGGCAGACGCGCATGCCTCCACGGTATCTGGGAAGATCGAGGGATGACCTCTTCCGCGGGCGAGCTGCTCGATCTCGACATCACCGGTTTCGCGCACGGCGGCACCGCCATCGCCCGTCATGAGGGCCGTGTCGTGTTCGTCGCGGACGCCATCCCGGGCGAGCGGGTGCGCGCGCAGGTCGCTGAGGCGTCCAAGGCGTCGTTCTGGCGCGCTGACGCCGTCGAGGTGCTCGAGGCCTCACCGCACCGCGTGCCGCAGATCTGGCCCGAGGCCGACATCTCGCGCGCCCCGGCCGACCGCGTCGGCGGCGCCGACCTGGGCCACATCGCGCTGGGCCACCAGAGGGTGCTCAAGCGCCAGGTGCTGCAGGAGGCGCTGGACAAGTTCGCCGGCGCCGGACTGACCGCCCCCGAGGTCGCGGGCCTCGACGAGGGCGACGGCACGGGCTGGCGCACCCGTATGACCCTGCACGTCGACGACGCCGGGCGCGTGGGGCCCTACGCCGCCCGCAGCCACCGCGTGATCGAGGTCGCCTCGCTTCCGCTGGCGCGACCGGAGCTGGCCGAGGCCGCCGGCGCGCTGGTCGGCACGCCCTCAGCGGGCCGCATCCTCTTCGTCGAGCCGGCCGACGGCCGCGCCCGCGTGCTGCCTCGCCCCGACCGCCAGGCCCGCTCCCGGCGCGGTGCACGTGCCCACCGCCCCGAGCCGGAGGTGATCACCGAGAAGGTCGGGTCGCGTGAGTTCCGCCTCGACGTGGACGGCTTCTGGCAGGTGCATCCGCTGGCCGCATCCACGCTCGACGGCGAGGTGCGGGCGGCTCTCGAGGGGCGCGTGGACCCCGATGCCACGCACTTCGACCTCTACGGCGGCGTCGG
>JAITUD010000074.1 GCA_031286555.1 Microbacterium sp.
CGAGAGCGAGTGGCGGGACAGCCTGGTGCACCTCTCCGGCAACGACCTCACGAACCTCGACTCCACGCTGGGGAGGGCGCTGCGCGAGATCCGCGAGCGGATCGAGCCGATCAACGGCATCATGCAGGACCTGCCGGTCTACGACGACCACCACCGCCTGCAGATCACCACGCGGGAGAGCCAGTCCGAGGCGCGCAAGCGGTTCCGCCGCGACCTCCGCGAGGTGCGAGGGCTGATCGAGAACGCGTCGACCGACCAGGAGCGCGAGCACGCCTACCGGCGGATGTCGCGCCTGATCGGCCACCTGCGGCGCTCCGCGCCCGACTTCGCCGACCTCATCGACGTGCGCAACCACGTGCGAGTGAGCGCCGAGCGTGTCACCGTCGACACGAAGACGCACGTCGCACTCTACGACCACATCGGCGAGAAGTCCGGCGGCGAGTCGCAGGAGCTGATCGCGTTCATCGTCGGCGCGGCGCTGCGCTACCAGCTCGGGGATGCCGGGGCCGAGCGCCCGCGGTACGCGCCCGTGTTCATGGACGAGGCGCTGATCAAGGCCGACGCGCACTTCACCAAGCGCGCGATCGGCGCCTGGCGCGGCCTCGGCTTCCAGCTGGTCATCGGCGCCCCGAACGACAAGTACAGCGCCATCGAGCCGCACGTCGACGTCGAGTACGACATCCTCAAGGACACCCAGGGCCGCTCCTGGGCGCGGCTCAAGGTCGCGCTGCCCGAGGAGCCCCAGGCCCTCGCGCAGGTCTGATCAGCATGCCCCTCGCACCCTCAGCCCCGGCATCCGCCGCGTACCGCCTGCCCAACGGGCAGGTGCCGGCACTGGCCGTGCTGCGGCATCCTCGGCTGCTGAGCACCGAGGTGCTCGCAGGCATGGTGACCACGCTCGCGCTGATCCCCGAGGTCATCTCGTTCTCCCTGATCTCGGGCGTCGGGCCGGACGTGGCGCTGATCTCGTCGGTGACGCTGGCCATCGCGATGTCGTTCCTCGGCGGTCGACCCGCGATGGTCTCCGCGGCGGCGGGCTCCGTGGCGCTCGTGATCGCACCGATGGTCGCCACGCACGGCACCGAGTACGTGCTGCCGACGGTTCTGCTCACCGGCATCCTGCAGGTCCTGTTCGGGGTCTTCGGTCTTGCGCGACTCGTCCGGTACATCCCGCGCTCGGTCATGATCGGGTTCGTGAACGCGCTCGGAGTGCTCATCTTCCTGGCGCAGGTCACGCACGTGATCGACGTGCCGTGGATGGTCTATCCGCTGTTCGCAGCGACGATCCTGATCGTCGTGCTGCTGCCGAAGCTGACCACCGCGGTGCCCGCGCCGTTGGTCGCGATCGTGGTCGTCACGGCCGCGGCGATGATCTTCGGGCTGGGCGTGCCGACGGTCGGCGACGAGGGATCCGTGAGCGGCGGGCTGCCGGGCCTCACGCCGTGGACGGTGCCCTTCGACCTGACCACGCTGCAGATCATCCTGCCCACCGCCGTCGGTGCGGCGCTGGTCGGACTGCTGGAGAGCCTGCTCACGGCGAAGCTCGTCGACGACCTCACCGACAGCCGCTCGTCGAAGTCGCGCGAGTCCTGGGGACTCGGTGTCGCGAACATCCTCGCCGGATTCTGGGGCGGCGTCGCCGGGTGCGCGATGATCGGCCAGACCGTCGTGAACGTGCAGCTCGGGCGGGCGCGCAGCCGCGTGTCGACCGTGATCGCCGGGCTGTTCCTGCTGCTGCTCGTGGCGGTGCTCTCCCCGGTGATGGCAGCCATCCCGATGGCCGCGCTGGCCGCCGTCATGATGGTCGTCGCGCTGCGCACGATCGACTGGCACAGCGTGCGTCCG
The DNA here is from genome assembly GCA_031286555.1 of Microbacterium sp. Taxonomy (GTDB): domain Bacteria; phylum Actinomycetota; class Actinomycetes; order Actinomycetales; family Microbacteriaceae; genus Microbacterium. The sequence goes on from JAITUD010000074.1 coordinate 1,846, forward strand.
GCGACCCTGAAGCAGATGCCGCTCTCGGAGACCCTGGTGATGCTGGTCACGGTCGCGGTGGTCGTCGCGACCGGCAACCTCGCGATCGGCGTGGGCGTCGGGGTGCTGCTGGCCCTTGTGCTGTTCGCCCGCCGGATCGCGCACGTGACCTCCGTCGAGCGGGAGCTCACCGACGACGGGGCCGTCGCGCACTACCGCGTGCTCGGACCGCTCTTCTTCGCGTCGAGCAACGACCTCGTTGACCGGTTCTCGTACGTCGACGACCCGGACCGGATCGTGATCGATCTGAGCGGCTCGCACGTGTGGGACGCGTCCAGCGTCGCCGTGCTCGATGCGGTCGAGACGAAGTACGCCGCGCACGGTGCGACGGTCCGGCTGATCGGGCTGAACGCGCACAGCCGGGCCTTCCACGGTCGCCTGACGGGTTCCCTCGACGGATCGGGATGAGGAAGGGCGCCGGGTGCCGCAGCATCCGACGCCCCGACCCGGCGGGTACCGAGACTCAGACCACCATCTCGCCGTCCTTGGCGACGACCCTGCCACCGCGCAGGATGTAGTCGCGCTTCGGCTGGTCGATGACGACCTGCGGGATGTTCTCGCCGTCGATGATCATCATGTCGGCGGGGGAGCCGACCTCGAGGGTCGCGTGGGCGAGTCCCATCACGTCGGCGCCGCCGGTGGCGGCGAGGTCGAAGCCGCGTTCCAGGTCCTCGTCCACGCGGGCGCCGCTGACGAAGCCGAGGATCCAAGTGCGGTGCAGCATGTCGGCGTTGCCGTAGGGGCTCCAGTTGTCGCGGATGCCGTCCGAGCCCAGACCGACGGGGATGCCGCGTTCGCGCAGCCTCTTGAAGGGCAGCAGGCCGCTGCGGGGTGCGACGGTGGTCAGCGTGACGTTCAGATCCGCGATCTCCGCCGCCAGCTCGTCCTGCACGGCCTGCGACTGGCTGGGGATCGCGAACGCGTGGCTGATGTTGACCTGGCCGTCGGTGAGCCCGGCGGCACGGGTGCGGGCGAGGATGTCGCGCAGCGAGTGCAGACCCATCTCGCCGCTCTCGTGCAGATGGATGTCGATGCCCACACCGTGCCTGGTGGCGATGCCGAACACGGCATCCAGCTGCTGGGTCGCGAACTCGGCGCCGTCGAAGGCGGTCGGGTCGATGCCGCCGACGAAGTCGATCACGCCGTCGCGGGCGGCCCGCTCCAGCAGGTCGGTGGTGCCGGGGGCGACCATGACGCCCTGCTGCGGGAATCCGACGATCTGCATGTCGAGGATGCCGCGCAGCTTCTCCTGCGCCGCGCGCATGCCCTCCACCTCGGACAGCCCGTACGCCGGCGCGACGTCGCCGTGCGCGCGGACGCCGCGGGTGCCGGTGGCCACCGCGTGGCGCAGCAGGCCCAGAGCTCGTTCGGCGGTCGGCTTGGAGAGCCCCTTGGCGAACTCGATGTCGCCGGCGGCGACCTCCTTGGTGCCCGACGCCGGCTTCCGGCTCTGCCACTTCTCACCCCAGCCGGTCTTGGCGGGGTGGATGTGCGCGTCGATGAGCGTCGGGAGGGCGAGACGGCCGCGGCCGTTGATCTCGAAGACGCGAGTGCCGCGGGGGACGCGGTCGACGAGCACGCCGTCGTGGCAGATCAGGTCGCGCGCGACCCCGCCGAACGGCCGCACGTTGCGGAGGACGACGACCTCGGCGTCCTTCGGGCCCTTGGTGTCGGACCCGCTCGATGCGGCCGCGGCCGGTGCGGCGCCGAGCAGGCCGGCGCCCGCGGTGGCGACGGCGATCGCCGCGCCGCCCTGCAGCAGCTGCCGACGCGATGCCTTCATCTCGGCGGGGGTGTTCACGGTCTGGGGATCCGTGTTCTCCATCGTTCTCTCCTCATACTTCGTCGTGTGAAATGGTCGACCGGATTACGATTTGGTATACCGAACGCCATGACGCCCCACGATAGCCGCGATCGTCGCGGGGCGCACGCCCGACACCCGGCGAAGAGAACCCATTGCGCTCGCGCGCCGTCCGGGCAAGGATGTTCTGCGTTGCGTGCAGAATGAGGAACGATGGCGTTTGCAGTGAAGCGGGCCGGTCAGCATGCCGGTCGGCTGACGCTGGTCGGCCTCGTCGTGGCGCTGGTCGTCGCCGGCATCGGCGGTCTCGACGTGGTCGCGGAGCGGATGCTGCAGGACGGTGCCGCGCGCATGATGACCGATGCCGAGCCCGACGCGCGCACCGTTCGCGTCGTCGCCGATGAGGCGGCGGATGCGGCGAAGCAGGATGCCGCGGTGCGGGCCGCGATCGCGGCGGCGTTCGCCGGTTCGGACATCGTCGTGGCGCGCCAGACGACCGCCGACGTGCGGGCGGCGCGCAGCGCCGATCGTTTCGACATCGGGCTGCTCGACGACGAGCGGGTGCCGGCCCTCGCCACGCTGGCCGAGGGCGACTGGCCGAAGGCACCCGGTCAGGTCGCACTCTCGGCGGCCGCCGCCGATCGAGCGCATCTCGGTGTCGGCGACGTCATCGTCCTCTCCGACCCGACCGTCCTGAACAGCGTCGCCACGGAGCTCACGGTCGTGGGCACCTGGACCCCACGCGACGCCACCGACCCTGCCTGGCACGGCGACCCGTCCGTCGTCTCCGGCGAGAACGATGACGTGATCGGCCCGGCGCTGGTCACACCCGGCGCGCTGACCGAGCTTCCCGACCCGCCCCAGGCGTCGTGGGAGGTCGCGCCGGCCGATGCGGATCTGGCCGCTATCCCCGGCCTGCAGGCCGGAGTGCGCGCGCTGCAGGACGTGCCCGAGGCCGTCGACCTGGATCGCCGGCACAACATGGACGTCGTCGGCTCACTCGGCGCCACACTGCAGCGCCAGGCTGTCGCGGTCGCAGGCACCAGAGGGCTGCGGGTGGCGCCGCTGCTGATCATCGCCCTGCTGGGCGCTCTGGTGCTGGGCGTCGTGCTGTTCACGCTGTCCGCCGCCCGAGCGGAAGAGCTCGCCCTGCTGCGTGCGCGCGGGGCATCCGGACGGCGACTGGCGCTCGGAGCAGCATCCGAATCGGCGCTCTTCGCCGCGGCCGGCGCCCTGCTGGCGCTGGGCGGGCTCGCGGTGCTCGGGGGAGTGACGACGACGATCGCGCTGGTGGCCCTCGGCGCGGTCGTGTTCCCTGCCGTCGTCGCGGTGCTGCTCACCCTGCGTGTCGCCGGGGGCGCCGACGGTGCGCACCCCGCGCGCAGCGACGCCGGGATGCGCACGCTCCCGGCGCTGATCCTGCCGGCGCTGGTCGCGGTCGCCTTCGCGGCGCTGGCCACCTGGCAGCTGTTCTCCCGGGGGTCGGTCCTGCGTCCGGACGGGAGCACGGATGCGCTGGCCGCGACATCGCCCGCGCTCCTCGTCATCGCGGCGTGCGCACTCGTGCCTGTGCTCGCCGCTCCCGGCGCCGCACTCCTGGAGAGGCTGCTGCGCCGCACGAGCGGAATCGCGCCGGTCCTGCCGCTGCGCCAGATCGCGCGCCGCATCGGCGGCACCGCCATCGCGATCCTGTGCCTCGCCCTCGCCGCAGCCTCGGCGGCGCTCGCTGTCGCGGCGCCGGTGGTGGCATCCGCCGCGGAGCAGCGCTCCCTGGTCGCCGCGCTGGGCGGGGACGTCCGGATGATCGCCGACGAAGGGCTGGACGTCACGGCCGAAGAGGCGGGCGCGTGGAAGGACGTGACCTCCGCGGCCGACATCCTGCGTACCCCGCTCGCCGTCGGCACGGACACGGTCGACCTTCTCGCGGGCCCTGCAGACGCCCTCGGCCTCGCCGGGCCGATCGACGTCGGATCCGGGAACATCGTCGGTGCGGAGATCACGCGGAGCCTCGCTGACCGGCTGGGAGCGCACGTCGGAACGGTCTTCACCGCGCAGGTGCGCTTCGCGGCACAGCCGGTCTCGATCCAGGTGGCGGGAATCGTCGATTCCCTGCCCGGGCTGGGGACCGATTGGGGTGTCGCGACCGACCCTGCGAAGCTCGTGGCCGCGGGCGTCGAGCTCGCCCCCGACGAGCTCTGGCTGGGCAGCGACGACCCCGCGAACACCGCCGAGCGGCTGCGCGAGCAGGCGACTCATCCGGTGCGCATCCTCACAGCCGCGCAGGTGAGCGCCGCACCGGTCACCGCGGTGGCACCGGCCGTGCTGACCGCCGGCGCTCTGATCGCCGCGGTGCTCGGGGTCTTCGGCTTCGTCGCGGCATCCACGGCCATGTCGCGCTCGCGCCGCGAGGAGCCGATGGTGCTGCGCGCGCTCGGGCTGCGCCGGTCGAAGCAGCGCGCTCTGCGCGCCGGCGAGACCACAGGGGTCGCCGTCTACGCGGTCCTGGCCGGGGCGGCGCTGGGAACCGCCGTCGCGGTCACCGTGCTGCCCACGGTGCTGGGAGGCGGCTCATGAGTCTCCGTCCGCCGGTGGCCATGCGCGGCGCGTTCACGACCCCCACGCTGTCGATCTTCATCGTCGCGGTGATCGCCGTGCTGTCCTACCTCGGCGTCGCCGCCCCGGCTCTCCTCGCCGAGGGGCGC
>JAITUD010000099.1 GCA_031286555.1 Microbacterium sp.
ACCACGTACACGTTCCGGATCGGCGACCGATCCCTCGGCGAGGCCGAGTACCAGCCCGACGACTCGGGGCGCTTCCGCCTCGGATACCCGGCGCTGGGCGACCCCACCTCCGTGCAGGAAGGCGAATGATGACCGCACGCACCCGTCCGACCGCGCGTCTGGCAGCCGCAGCGCTGCTGATCTGCTCACTCGTGCTCGCCGGATGCGCCCAGAGCCCTCGCGGCGGCGCCGAGGCGCTGCCGTCGCAGACGCCCTCCGCGGACCGCTTCGTGGCTGCGAAGGACGCCGTCCCCGCACCGAAGGCGACCGGCGAGCTGGTCGACGGCACGGAGGTCGACCTGGCCGCGCTGTGGACCTCTCGACCCCTAGTGCTGCAGTTCACGTCCACGTGGTGCACCCAGTGCAAGGACCTCGAGCCCGACCTCAGCGCACTCTCGGACGATCTCGGCGACGACGTGCTCGTGGTCCACATCGCTCTCGACGAGCCCAGCGAGACGATCCGGGCCTACCTCGAGGACAACGAGGTGACCGGCCCCGTGCTGGTCGACAGCACCGGCGCGATCTGGCGCGACTACGCGGTGAAGGAGCCGCCGATGACGGCTCTCGTCGACACATCGGGAGGCATCGTGCGCATGTGGCCCGGTGGGGCCTCCGGTGATCAGCTGCGCGAGGCGCTGGCGAAGATCACCGCCGGCTGAGGACCGTGCCCATCCGATCGGACGACGACCGGAATGAGGCCGCGGACAGCGCGAGCCGCTCGATCTCCCCGGGTCCCACGATGTCGACGTCGGCGGTGTCCGCACCCGCCGTCCAGACCTCGGCGTCCACCCTGGCGCGCCTCAGCACCGTCGAACGTGACAGCCGCGGCCCGACGACCCGCAGGCGGTGACCGCCGTGCGCGACGCGGCATCCCCAGGTCTGCAGGGTCTCCACCCGCACCTCGGCGCCCGCACGCTGAAGGGTGCGGTGGAGCCGGTCGGACAGCGGCCAGCTCAGGCTGACGTCCGCCGGTGAGCCCGTGCGCACCACCGCCAGCAGCACGCGCAGCAGTTCTCGGAGCTGCGTTCCCTCCGCTGCGCGGATCGCGAGCGGCTCGCGGACCGGCGGCCGGGCGGACAGCGCCTGCCACGCCCGGCGGTCGGTGAGGATGGCGCCGCGCAGGTCGTCTGCGACGGCGTTCGTCAGCGAATCGTGCGCCGCATCGACGATGTCGTACAGCACGCGATCGACGCCGCTGGGTTCCGTGCTCGCCGATGACGCCGCTGTCGTGCGGCGAAGAGCGGTCGACGTGAGGGCCACGCTCATGATCAGTCCTCTTTCACCCCGGGATCCGACGCCCAGGAGGAAGCCGGGGCCGGTGTCTTGTGCCCCAGTGTGCCCGGCCCCACCATTAAGCGAAAGTGGCAGAATCTCACCAATGCAGTGAACTCATACTTCATAACGGAGGACCCGATCCATGCTCGATCTGCGCCGTATGCGATTCCTCTACGAGTTCCAGCAGCGCGGCACCCTTTCCGCGGTCGCCCGCGCGTTCTCGTACTCGCCCTCGTTCATCTCGCAGCAGATCGCCATGCTCGAGCGCGAGGCCGGCACCGCTCTGCTGCGCAGGACGGGGCGGCGCGCACAGCTGACCCCGCAGGGAGAGCTTCTGGCGAACAGGGCCGCGGAGATCCTGGACAGGATCGAACGGGCATCCGCCGAGCTCAGCGCCCACGCCGACACCGTGACCGGCACCTGCCGCATCGCCGTCTTCCAGTCCGTCTCGCACACCGTGCTGCCGCGCGCGATCGCCGATCTCGCGCAGCACCATCCGCAGCTGCGGGTGGAGCTCGTCGAACGCGAGCCCGAGCAGGGCCTGTTCGAGACGGCCGCGCGCGAGTTCGACCTCGTCATCGCGGAGCAGTACCCCGGCGTGCTCCGGCCCCGTCGCGCGGGGCTCGATCACGTCACCCTCGGAGCGGATGCCCCGTACCTGGTGACTCCGCGCAGCGGCCCCCTGCACGCCACCGGCCTGGCTGCCGCGGCGGAGCACCCCTGGATCGCCGAGCCGCGAGGCACCGCATCGCGCATCTGGCTCACCCAGCTGTGCCGGGCCTCGGGGTTCGAGCCGGACGTCAGATACGAGACGAACGACCTCGTGACGCACCTGCGGATGATCGAGGCGGGGCAGGCGGTCAGCATCCTGCCGCAGCTGATCCTGTCATCGGTCCCCGCGGATGCCGCCAGGCACCGCCTGCAGATGACGTCGGGGCGCGAGATCTTCAGCGCCGCACGCGAGACGACCGCCGACACCCCCATGATCACCGTGGTGCGGGAAGCGCTCGCGTGCGCGTTCGCCGCTGCCATGGCGGGCACCCGCGCCGAACCCGCTGAGGTCTAGGGAGCGTCCACACCGGCCGCGTCGCGCAGCACGTGATCGCGCATCAGCGTCGAGAGGCCGGCCGCATCACCGTCCATCAGCCGGTCGAGGATGAGGTGGTGCTCGGTCGCCGACTGGCGCAGTTCGGGCGTGCCGATGCGGGCCGAGAGGCAGCCGAGCCTGGTCTCCTGCCGCAGCGTGGTCGCCAGCTGCAGCAGCCGTCGGTTGTCGAGCAGCGCCAGCACCTCGAGGTGGAAGTTCCGGTCGGCGTCGAGATAGCCGGTGAGGTCTCCCTGGTCGACCGCCTGCACACCCAGGTCGGCGAGAGCGCGGAACTCCGCGATCCGCTCCCTCGGGAAGTCCGGGGCGATCGCGACCACCGCATCGGACTCGATCCAGGCCCGCAGGGTCGTGATCTCCCGCGTCTCGCGCTCACTCATCCGTGTGATGCGGAAGCCCTTGTTGCGCACCGGCTCGACGAATCCGCGGTTCTGCAGGTTCACCATCGCTTCGCGCACCGGTGTGGCCGACACGGCGAACTGCGCCGCCAGCGACGGCACGGAGACCAGCGTCCCCGGCGCGAGCTCGCCGGTCACGATGGCAGTGCTCAACATGCTCTCGACCTCGTTGCGGAGGTTGCCGTGCCCGTCGCCTCGGGTCGTGCGTCTGCTCTCCACGGCGCACCCCCTCCTTCACGACGCGGTCTGCCGCCTGTTCATGCGCGTGCGCGCGTGCGCGCGGCGCCGTCGCCGCACTCTCGGCACTTCAGCATAGATGAGGGCTCCGCACCGGGGCCCTCTTCCGCCGATTCAGGCGCGCGTCGCCCACCAGTCGCGCAGGCGCTGCTCCGCGGCATCGGGTCCGACCACGCCCTCGTCCAGCCGCAGGTCGAGCAGGAATCGATACGCCTCGCCGACCTCGCGCCCCGGCGCGATGCCGAGGATCTGCTGGATCTGGTTGCCGTCGAGCTCGGGACGGATGCTGTCGATCTCCTCCTGCTCGCGCAGCTCGACGATCCGCCGCTCGATGTCGTCATAGGCACCCGCGAGGCGGGCGGCCTTGCGCTTGTTGCGCGTGGTCACGTCGGCGCGGGTGAGGATGTGCAGGCGTTCGAGCAGGTCACCGGCATCCCGCACGTAGCGGCGCACGGCGCTGTCGGTCCAGGCACCCTCGGCATAGCCGAAGAAGCGCAGGTGCAGCTCGATCAGCTTCGCGACCGCGTCGGTGGTGTCACCGTCGAAACGCAGCGCCTGCAGGCGCTTGCGCGCCATCCGCGAGCCGACCGCGTCGTGGTGGTGGAACGTCACCCCTCCCCCCGGCTCGAGCCGGCGGGTGCGGGGCTTGCCGATGTCGTGCAGCAGCGCGGCGATGCGCAGCGCCACGTCGGGCTCGGCGCCGGGGTTGCGCGACTTCTCCAGTGCGATCGCCTGACGGAG
>JAITUD010000136.1 GCA_031286555.1 Microbacterium sp.
CCTTGACGAAGCGGGCGAGCAGCGCCACCGCCAGTGCGGAGTTGACCGCGATGATCGGGTTCTCCGGACCCAGGCTGACGCCACCGGCCAGGCTGAGCACCGTGGCCAGCAGCAGGCCGGGCAGCACGCCGGGCTTCAGCGGCGCGGCCACGAGCTCCGTGGTCGCCGAGTCGGGGCCTCCGTGGCCGGGCACCAGCCAGATCACGAGGCCGACAGCAGCGCCGGTGATCGTCAGCACCGTGAAGATCCACCAGGGGGTCGCCTCGGTCGCGCCGAAGGACTGCGGCAGGGTCGTCCACAGGATGCCCTGCAGCCACTCCGACACGAAGTCCAGCAGCCACAGCACGAGCGCCGACCCGACGCCGACGAGGATGGCCGGTACGGACATGATCAGCAGGGACTTCACACTGGGCGAAGGCGCTCCCGCAGTCGCGGCATCCGACATCTCGACTCCCTTCGCCCGACGGGCCCCGTCGGCGCGCACCCTGCGCGGATGACACCCATAGTGCCCGAGCAGGCGGCCGCGGCGACGGAGGCGCCGCGACCCGCCTCGCAGGATGCCCGCCGGGCGGGCTGCCGACGCGCGGAAATCGCCCGGAACGGGTGACCCCTGCGGCGATAGGGTGAAGCATCCGATCACTGGGAGGTCCCGTGCAACCGCCGCTCGCCGGTCTGACCCGCAAGAACCTCGGTCGCGAACTGCTCGCAGGGGTGACGCTCATCGCGATCGCCATCCCGCTGAACATCGGCTACGCCCAGATCGCCGGGCTGCCTGCCACGGCGGGCCTCTACGCGCTGATCGTGCCGACCCTCATCTGGGCGCTGATGACGTCGTCGCGCCAGTTGGTCGCGTCGCCGGATGCCGCGGCCGCGGCACTGGTGGCATCCTCCCTCGGCGGCCTCGCGACAGCCGGGTCAGCCGGCTACGCGACGATGGCGCTGGCCCAGGCGGTGATCGGCGGTGTGCTGTTCCTGCTGATGGGCTTCTTCAAGCTCGGGTTCCTCGCGAACTTCCTCTCCAAGCCGATTCTCGTCGGCTTCGTCGGCGGCCTCGCGCTCGACATCCTCGTGTCGCAGGTCGCGAAGATGCTCGGCGTGCACATCGACTCGGGCGGCGAGTTCGTCGAGAAGCTCACCGGGCTGATCACCGGGCTCGGCACGATCAACCTGTGGTCGGCGATCATCGCCGTCGCCTCGCTCGTCGTGCTGATCTTCGGCCGCATGATCGCGCGCGCCGTGCCCTGGGCGCTGATCGTACTGATCGTGGCGACCGTCATCGTCGTGCTCACGCACGCCGACAAAGCCGGCGTCGACGTGCTCGGCGAGGTCCCGGCCGGCCCGCCCGCGCTGACCTGGCCGATGCTCTCCTGGCAGGAGTGGTTCGCGCTGATCCCGTCGGCGATCGCGCTGACGATGGTCACCACGGCCGAGGGTCTGCTGGTCAGCCGGTCGTACGGCGAGAAGCGGCACTACCCGACGAACGCCAACCGCGACCTGTTCGCCTTCGGATTCGCCAACCTCGCCGCCGGGGCGAGCGGCACCTTCACGGTCGGCTCGTCCACCTCACGCACGGCGGCGATGGATGCGGCGGGTTCGCGCACGCAGCTGCCGTCGGTCGTGCTGGCGGTCGGCACCTTCCTGCTGCTCATGTTCGGCACCGCGCTGCTGACCGACATCCCCTCGCCGGCGATCGGCGCGATCGTCGCGTTCGCGGTCGTGCCGCTGCTGGGCATCGCGGATTTCCGCAGCATGTGGAAGCTGGATCGGTTCGAGTTCATCATCGGCATCGCCTGCTTCGCCGTGACCCTGCTGGTCGGCGCGATCCCCGGCATCCTGGTGGCGTTCGTGCTCGCGCTGATCAACATGGCCAAGCGGGCCGCGTCGCCGGCGATCGACGTGCTCGTCAGCGAGCCCGAGACCGGCGAGCTGGCCGCCGAGACCGAGACCGGCGGCGTCACCGCGCCCGGCGTCATCGTGGTGCGCATGGCCGCACCGCTGTTCTTCGCCAACGGCGAGGTTTTCGCCTCCGCCGTGCGGGCCGCGGTCACCGATGCCGGCGGACCGGACACGGTGCACCATGTGGTGATCGACATGGAGGCGGTCACCGACGTCGACGTCACCGGCAGCGAGTCGTTCGAGAGCGTGCGCGACTGGCTCGAGCAGCAGTCGATCGGCCTCTCGTTCAGCCGTGTGCGCAGCGGAGCGAAGGCGCGCCTGTCCAGGTTCGGGGTCGTCGAAGGCGGCGACGCCGTCTACCGGACGAACCGCGAGGCGGTGACGGCGCTCGCGAAGAGCGAGTGACGCGGACCGCCTCGTTCAGGACTCGGACGGGCGCAGCGGCAGCTGCGGTCCGTGGTTCCAGGCCAGGATCGCCGGCTGCTCGCGGTAGAACCCGAGCACCGACACCGAGCCGGCATCCAGCGTGATCCGCGCGCCGAAGCGGGGTGCCTCGCGCAGGAACACGGCCGTCAGGATGCGCAGGAAGTGGCCGTGCGCCACGAGGGCGACATCGCCCTCGGCCATCGCCGGCAGCACCCGGGTGAGCACGCGCGAGGCTCGGGCCGCGACCTCTTCGACCGTCTCGCCCGGCGTCTTCCCGCGGATGACACCGTGCGCGAACGCGGTCCAGTTGTAGCCGAGCTCGGCGCGGATGTCGGCGCTGGTGCGCCCCTCGTAGCCGCCGTAGTCCCATTCGATCAGCAGCGGATCGATCTCGGCGTCGAGCCCGGCGAGCTCCGCCGTGCGGCGCGAGCGCTGCAGCGGCGAGGTCAGCACGAGACCGAAGTCGTAGCCGCGCACGAGTGCGCCGGCCTGCCGCGCGAGGTCTTCGCCGTGCGGGGTGAGCGGGATGTCGGTCAGGCCGGTGTGCCGGCCCTCCCGCGACCATTCGGTCTCGCCGTGCCGCAGCAGCACGAGCTTGCCCTGCGGGTTGTCGGGTGCAGGGCGATCGGGCAGCGGGTCGGAAGTGGCGTCCACAGCGCCACAGTAACGCCCGTCGGCCTCAGAGGCGTGCTGCGATCACCTGCGCCGTCGCGACCGGGTCGGGCCGGTGCATGACCGACTCGGGCACGATCACGCGCTCGGCGCCGGGCACGTGATCGGCGACCCAGTCGGAGCTGCCGATCAGGAACGGGAAGGTCTGCTCGCCGCGCAGCACGGTGACCGGACGGTCGACGTTCAGCAGTTCCGGGCCCGGACGACTCATCCGGTGCACCAGGAGAGTGTCGTAGACCGTGGACTGCGCGAGGGGCGTCAGGGCGTCGAGCATGCCGTTCGTGCGGCCGGCCTCGACCATCTCGCGCGGCAGACCCACCGCGTCGATCTGGAACGCCTCGACCGCGTCGCCGGGCCGCCCGGCGTCGACCAGGGTCTGGAGCCGCTCGCCGAGGTCGGACGACACGGCCGAGCCGTCGAAGTCGAGAGGCGGCTCGGAGAGGAACAGCGCCCCGGTCGGCACGCCCTGGGAGGCGGCGAAGAGCGAGAGCACCGCACCGGAGGAGTGTCCGAGCGTCGCATCGGCTCCGCCGACCGCGGCGATGACCGCGGCGAGGTCGGCCGCCTCGTCTTCGGGCGTCGACCCCCGTCGATCGCCGCTGCCGGCACGGGCTCGACGATCCCAGGCGACGGCGCGGTACCCGGCATCCACGAGGGCCTGCGCCAGCGGCGCAGCATCCGCAGCGGTCGAGAGCGCGCCGCTCACGATCACGACGGTGCGACCCTCACCGGTCGCGGAGTACTGGATGGGGGTGCCGTCAGCCGACGTCGCGATGCTCATTCGGCCATACAACCACCGGGGTGGGACATCCGGAAGACGCTCTTGAGACGGTCCCGTCAGGTCTGGCGTCGCCGGGCGGCCTGGCGCAGCTCGTTGGCGCGCTCGCGCAGTTCGGGGTCATCCATCACCAGCTGCACGAGCGAGCAGTCCTGGGGGCCGTTCGCCCCGGGCACGCACAGGGTGCAGGGGTCGCCGGCGCGCACCGGGCACATCGGCTGGGGGAACCGCCGCGGCTTCACATCGGCGCTCATGACACCCAGTATCGTTCGCTGATCTGCGCGGATCTTCTGCCGCGGCCATGCAAAACCTGGGCGTGCTCTGGCGCGTCGTTCTCGCGCGGTGCAGAATGTCGCGGTGACACAGACACCGCTGCAGACGGAACGCATCCGTCTCGAACCGCTCATCGAGGAGCACTTCGAACTCGAAGTCGAGCTGGACTCCGATCCCGAGGTCATGCGGTACCTCACCGGCTGCGCCCGCACCAGGGAGCAGGTGCAGCACGCGCACGAGATGCGCCTCGAGACCGCGAGGCCGGTCGACGGTCTGGGCTTCTGGCTGGGTTTCGTCGAGGACGAGTTCGTCGGCTGGTGGATGCTCGAACCCGCCGGCTGGGCCGAAGGAGAGCTGGTCCCCGGCGAGGTCGAGCTGGGATTCCGGATGCTGCGCAGGCACTGGCGCAAGGGCCTGGCGAGCGAGGGGGCCGGCGAGGTCATGCGGCACGCCTTCGAAGACCTCGGAATGAACCGTCTCTACACGTACACGATGGCGGTCAACGCGGGCTCGCAGGCGGTGAGCCGGCACATCGGCCTGCGCTATGTGCGCACCTTCCACGACGAGGACGAGGTCGGCCCCGAGGGCTTCGAGCAGGGTGCCGTCGAGTACTCGATCACCGCGGACGAGTGGCGTGCGGCTCAGGCCGCGGGCTGAGACCGGGTTCTCTGCGTCGCCGGCCCGGCGTAGGGTTCCGCACATGGCCGCAGAGACCGATCACGCCGTCCTCGCCGAACAGCTGCGCCGACGCGTCCTGGAGTCGGGCGCCGTCGCGGGGTCCGTGCGACGGGCCGCGCTGCGCGCCGGTGCGGGGGAGGGCGTCGACGACGAGGGTCGGCACGTCGTGCTCGCGCGGACGATCGGCGCGGCCTCCTACCGGGTGACGGACGAGATGGTCGCCGACGTGCGGGCCGACACCGGATCGGACAGGGCCGCGTTCGAAGTGGTCATGTCGGCCAGCATCGGGGCAGGCCTGCGGCGCTGGGATGCCGCGCTCGCCGCGATCGGGGAGGCGACGGATGCGGCTCGCTGAGGTCGAGCGCGGCGACACCGTCGCGCATCGCCTGCTGATCCGGATGATCTCGCGGATGGCCGGGTACCGGCTGCCGGATGCCGCCCGCGTCGCGTTCTACGACAAGGCCTTCGCCGGCCCAGCCCTCGGCCGCTGGACACAGCGCACCATGCGCGGGCCGAGCCCGTGGTCGGTGTCGGAGCGGGAGTTGATGGCCGCGATGGTCGCGTCGTGGAACACCTGCCCGTTCTGCGTCGGCGCGCACCGCGCGATCGCGGTGCGCGGCATGGACTCCGCTGTGGCGGATGCCGTGCTGGCAGACTTCCGCACCGCCCCGATCGGTGACCGGCTGCGCGCGGCCCTGGTGTTCCTCGAGCGGATGACCACCGACCCCGACGGGCTCAGCGCCGCCGACGCCCGCACGGCCCTCGACGCAGGTCTCACGGCCGTGGAGCTCGAGGACGCCGCCGCGGTCGGCGCCGTCTTCGCGGTCATCACCCGCAACGCGAACGCCCTCGACTTCGAGATCCCGTCCGCCGCCGACTTCGACAGCGCGGCGGTGATGCTGCTGCGCCGCGGCTACGCCTGAGTCGCGGCATCCGGATAGGGGTACCGCCGCGTCCGCTGTGCGCCTACGCTCGGGCACGACGACAAGGAGACTCCCATGCAGAGACTCACGATCGACTTCATCATCTCGCTGGACGGCTACGGGTCCGCGCGGGGCTGGCCGGGGTGGTGGGGCCTGGAGGGTCCCGAGTACCTCGGCTGGCTCGAGGAGCTGCCCGAGCAGGACCATCCGGTGCTCATGGGCGCGAACACGTACCGCGTGATGTCGTCGCTCACGGCCGGCGGCGAGCCTGGCACCGACGTGCTGAACGACGTGCAGAAGTTCGTCTTCTCGTCGACGCTCGAAGAGCCGCTCGGCTGGCAGAACTCCACCCTGGTGCGCACGGATGCCGTGGAGTACGTGCGCCGGCTCAAGGAGGAGTCCGACCGTCCGCTGCGCACACTCGGCAGCGTCTCACTGTGCCGTTCGCTGCTGAAGGCCGGACTCGCCGATCGCTTCCGGGTCGTCGTGTTCCCCGTGATCACCGGCGCCACGGGGAGTGAGCGCATCTTCGACGGCTATCCCGACGTGCGCCTCGAGCTGGTCGAGGCGCGCACCTTCGACAACCGCAGTCAACTGCTGGAGTACGTGCCGACGGTGATCGACGCCCCGCCTCTGGAGTGAGGCTCAGGCGAGCCGCACGGTCTGCTGCAGGCGAGTGCGCACATCGAACAGCTCGTTGCCGCCGATCACGCGCGTGCCGGCGATGCCGGTGCGCAGCACCGTGCGCAGCACGCTGCGCCGCACCACGACGACCGGCAGGCCACGCACCGCGCCGAGCGGCACGGCCGCCTCGGCCAGGTCGTCGTCGGGGAACACGAAGATCGCGGCACTGAACCGCACGCGCGCGGCGCGCGAGACCAGACGGATGCGGGTGAGCAGATCTCCGACCGGAGCATCCGGCCCCGCGATCTCGCCGCTGCGGAACCGCACGTCCGTGCCGAGATCCGCCGACATCACGCCGTACAGACCCGACGGGCCGAGCACGACGTGATCGATCTTGCCGCCGTCGCCGGGAACGGCCGACGCCGCGACGTCGTGCCATACCGTGAAGCCCATGCCGAGATCGGCGAGGATGCGTGAGGTCGCCTCCTCGGCGAGAGCGTTCGCCAGCAGCATCCGCAGCTCGACCGGGACGGTGCGCACGAATGCGGGGTCGTAGGGGGCGGACACCGCGGCATCCGCCCATTCCTGCACTCGTGCGACGTATCGCCGGCGCAGCCACCCGCCGGCCGTGCCGTGGAACCGGGCGCGAGGCCTGGTGTCGGTGCGGACGGGCTCGCGCCATCCGCTCCACTCCGACTCGCCTGCGAAGCCGTGGCCGCGGTCGTAG
Organism: Microbacterium sp.; assembly: GCA_031286555.1. Lineage (GTDB taxonomy): Bacteria > Actinomycetota > Actinomycetes > Actinomycetales > Microbacteriaceae > Microbacterium. The sequence continues at coordinate 6,998 of JAITUD010000136.1, forward strand.
GCCGCGCGATCCTCGGGGGTGCCGACCAGCTCCCAGGCGCGCTGCACCCGGATGAACACGGCGGCGTCGCCGCCGGTGTCGGGATGCGTGCGCCGCAGCTGCAGCCGGAACGCACGGCGCAGGTCGTCGTCGGATGCGTCGGGCGCGACGCCGAGCACCTCGTACGCCGACGCGGAGAGCGGGCTGTCGAACATGCGGCTCCTCGGATCGGCGGACACATCAGGCTAACCGGGAGCGCCGTCTAGATTGGAACGGTGAACAAGACCAGCATCTGGACCGTCCTCGGCGTGATCGCCGCCGTGGTGATCGCCTGGTGGATCGTGACCGCGCTGTTCTCGGTCGTCTGGTTCGTCGTGAAGCTCGCGATGGTCGCCGTCGTCGCGGTGCTCGTCTACGCCCTGATCCGCATGCTCACGCGCTCGCGCGAGGACTGATCAGCCCAGCCCGCCGTTCAGCAGCACGACGAACAGAACCAGCCCGAACGCGACGATCGACCACCGAAGGGGAGTCGGCGGGATCTTCCGCCCGACCCGGGCGCCGATCCAGCCGCCGACCAGGCCGCTGATGGCCATGATGATCGCGGCCGGCCAGGCCACCGTCGCGAACGCGACGAAGAAGACCAGCGAGACCATGCTGGCGACCGCCGACATCACGCTCTTCAGGGCGTTCAGCCGCTGGATGCCGTCGTTCAGCGTCATCCCCATCACGCCGAGCATCATGATGCCGAGCCCGGCGTTGAAGTAGCCCCCGTAGACGCCGACGCCGAGCTGGCCGATGCTCGCCCAGGTCAACCGCTCAGGACCGTCCGAGCGGGCGGTGAGCCGCGCGATCGCGGGCTGCACGGCCAGCAGCAGCGTGGATGCCAGGATGAGCCACGGCACCACGGCCGTGAAGGTGCCCTCGGAGCCGAGCAGCAGCAGTGCCGAGCCGGCCACCGCGCCGACGGCGGTGACGATCGCCAGCGGCAGGATGCGTCGGCGCTGGCCGCG
>JAITUD010000163.1 GCA_031286555.1 Microbacterium sp.
TACATCGAGGGCATGGGCATCGGCTTCAACGTGCTGACCACCCAGATCGAGTCGCACGACTGGCAGGTCGAGCTGTACGACCGCATCCGTCACGCCGGCGGCATCCTGCACAACCTCGCGACCGACATGTGGACCTACATCTCGATGGGGTACTTCGCGCAGATCCCGGTCGCGGGCGCGACCGGCTCGTCGACCATGCCGCACAAGATCAACCCGATCCGGTTCGAGAACGCCGAGGCGAACCTCGAGCTCTCGGCCGCACTGCTCGGCTCGCTCTCGCAGACGCTGGTCACCAGCCGGATGCAGCGCGATCTGACCGACTCGACCACGCAGCGCAACATCGGCGTCGCGCTCGGGCACTCGCTGCTCGCGCTGGACAACCTGCGCCGCGGCCTGAACGAGGTCTCGCTCTCCCGCGAGGTGCTGCTGGCCGACCTCGACGGCAACTGGGAGGTGCTGGCCGAGGCGATCCAGACCGTGATCCGCGCCGAGGTCGTCGCCGGGCGCTCCACGATCGCCGACCCCTACGCGCTGCTCAAGGAGCTGACCCGAGGCCACCGCGTCGGCCCGTCGGATCTGGCGGCCTTCGTCGAGGGCCTGGAGATCGGGGATGCTGCGAAGCAGCGCCTGCTGGCGCTGACCCCGGCGACCTACACGGGTCTCGCCGAGCAGCTCGCCCGATGACGCCCATCCGCAGCACCGACGTCGAATCCGCGGTGCTGCCGGAGGTGCGGATGTCCACCTCGCGCCATCCCGGGTATGCCGTCGACGCCGTCGACGACCAGCTGGACGCCTGCCAGAAGGCACTCGAGTCGTGGGAGCGCGGCGAACCCGCGACCCTGACGGCGGCGGACGTCGTCGCGGTGCGGCTGCCGAAGGGCGCCGGGTACTCCGCGGATGCCGTGGACGATCTGCTCGACGCGATCACCGCGCAGCTGAACACCTACGAGAGGGACGCGGCCCGCGGGCGGACCGTCGACGACGTGACGACCCCCGCAGTCGCTGCGCCGCCCGTCGAGCCGATCCGCAGTCACGAGCTGACGACCGAGCGCCTGCCGCGGCGGCGCGTGGGCGGCCGATACGCCATCGACGAGGTGGACGCCTTCGTCGACGAGGTCTCCGTCGCCCTCTCGAACGTGGAGCGCCGGCGGCCGGCCTGCCTGCACTCGGACGAGATCGTGCACAGGGAGTTCACGACGGTGTCGCTGTTCGGTCTCGGCTACGACGCCGATGCCGTCGACGACCTGCTCGATCGCGCGGCGATGCAGCTGCGGGGCTCCGAGCCGAAGTCGCAGCTGCAGGTCGAGGACGAGCAGCGCCAGGAGGCCCAGCTGCGCGGCATGCTCGAGGACGTCCAGAAGCGCGTCCGGAAGAACGGCGCCCGATGAAAGCCGTGCACAGCTCTGACGTCGCCGCGGTGCAGCTGCCGCACACCCTGTTCGCCACCGCGAACACCCCGGTCTACGCGGTCGAGGGCGTCGACGAACTGCTCGAGGAGTGCCAGGCGGCGCTGGAGTCATGGGAGCGCGGCGAGGAGGCATCCCTGCGGGCGAAGGATGTCGTGGTCCGCGAGATCCCCCGCACGCGCACGTTCCACCCCGGCTACGACGCCAAGACCGTGGACGACTTCTTCGACGGCGTCGCCGCGCAGCTGGCGGAGTACGAGCGTCACTTCTGACACTCCCGGGCGCCGTCGCTCTGCGTAACATTCGGGAGCGGATCACGTCGGCCCCTACCTTGGTTAGGTAACCCTAACCAACCGGAGGACACATGACGGACGCCACCATCACGACGACCAAGTCGAAAGAACCGGATGCGGCTGACGTCGCTGCCCGGCCGCAACCCTCCCGCACACAGGTGCCGGGAATCCTGCTGGGCGTGCTCCGCATCGCCCTGGGCTGGCAGCTGCTCTGGTCGGGGCTGGACAAGGTGTTCGGCCTGGGTCTCGCCACTGAACCGGGCAAGGCCGTGATCAACGGATTCTCACCCACCCGCGGCTACCTGGAGTTCGGCCTCGACCCCGCCGGCTTCGCCTACGGCGCGCTGCACCCGGTCGCCGGCCACCCTCTCGTCGACGCGCTCTTCCTGCTCGGCACCGTGGGCGCGGGGCTCGCCCTGCTGCTCGGCATCGGCGTGCGCATCGCGGGTCTGGGAGCGGCGGCGTTCATGCTGCTGCTCTGGGTCTCGGCGTTCCCGCTGGCCAACAACCCGTTCCTCGACGAGCATCTCTTCGCCGTCGCGGCCGCACTGCTGCTCGCGTTCTCGCCGTCCGGTGACCACCTGGGCCTCGGCCGCTGGTGGCGCACCACGGCGCTGGTGAAGCGCTTCGGCTGGTTCGCCTGAGCGGCGTCGCCGGATGCCGCGGGGGGCGGCGTCCGGCGATGCACTCGCCTCTTCGGGCACGGATGCACGACGCGGGAACGGATGCACGACCGCAGGCTCGCGGATGTCGTGCAAGTGTGCCCACATCGTGCAGGTGTTCCTGTGCAGCGCTCTAGCGACCGGCGGTCGAGATCTCGTCTCCCG
>JAITUD010000166.1 GCA_031286555.1 Microbacterium sp.
ATCACGATCGACGTCGCCTACCGCTACTTCGCCACCGACCGGCGCAGCTTCATCCTCGCCGACTGCCCCGGGCACGTGCAGTACACCCGCAACATGGTCACCGGCGCCGCGACCGCCGATGCAGTGGTCGTGCTGGTCGACGCGCGCAAGGGCATCGTGGAGCAGACCCGCCGGCATCTCGCCGTCGTCTCGCTGCTGCGCGTGCCGCACGTGATCGTCGCGGTGAACAAGATCGACCTCATCGACTTCGACGAGGACAGGTTCCTCGAGATCGAGCTGGACGCGGAGCGCGTGGCCGAGCAGCTCGGGCTGCGCGGCATCCACGTGCTGCCGGTCTCGGCGCTCGAGGGCGACAACATCGTGGAGCGCTTCGAGCGCACCCCCTGGTACAACGGCGACACTCTCATCCAGCTGCTCGAGACGCTGCCCAGCGCCGACGAGGCCGACTCCGTGACATCCGATCTCCGCCTGCCGGTGCAGCTCGTGCTGCGCCCGCAGGGCGGGCTGTCGCCCGAGACCCCGAATCCCGAGCGCTACCGCGACTTCCGCGGCTTCGCCGGGCGCATATCGTCGGGTCAGGTCGCGGTCGGCGACCGCGTCGAGGTCTTCCCCGGCGGGCACCGCACGACGGTCACCGGCGTCTTCGTCGCCGGTGAGAGAGCGGATGCCGCGACTGCTCCGCAGTCGGTCACGCTGACCCTCGCCCACGAGCTGGATGCGGCGCGCGGTTCGGTCATCGCCGCAGCCGGCACCGCTCCGGACGGGCAGCGCGAGGCGGTCGTCGAACTGTTCCAACTGGATCAGCGGGAGGTCATCGCCGGTGCCAAGGTGCTCGCCAAGCACGGCACCGCGACCGTGCAGGCGCTGATCGCCGAGGTGCTCGATCGCCGTGATCTGGAGACGCTGGCCCATGAGCCGGTATCAGTGCTGGCCGTGAACGAGATCGGACGGGTGCGGCTGCGCTTCGCCGCCGACCTGCCGCTCGAGCCGTACACGACCGATCGCGCGGGCGGCTCGCTCGTGCTGATCCACCCCGGCGACGGGGCGACGCTGGCCGCCGCGACCGTCGTCTCCTGAACCTGACACCCCACCCGCAACACCTATGCCGAGGAGGCGAAAACCGTGAAGAATGCTCGCAAGACCACCGCTCTGACCGCCCTGGGACTGGCCGCCATGATGCTCGCGGGCTGCGCCTCGGCATCCGCCGATCAGGGCGCCGGCACGGACGACCTCGCCGAGCTGCGTCTCGGCTACTTCGCCAACGTGACTCACGCGCCGGCGCTGGTCGGCGTCTCGGAGGGGATCTTCCAGGACGCCCTGGGCGACACGAAGCTGAAGACCGAGGTGTTCAACGCGGGGCCCGCCGCGGTCGAGGCGCTCTCGGCCGGCGCGATCGACGCCGCCTACATCGGCCCGAACCCGGCGATCAACACCTTCATCCAGTCCGGCGGGCAGTCGGCGAACATCATCGCCGGCGCGACCTCCGGCGGAGCCGCGCTGGTCGTGAACGACAAGATCTCGGATGTCGCCGACCTGAAGGGCAAGACCCTCGCGACGCCTCAGCTCGGCAACACGCAGGACGTCGCGCTGCGCAGCTGGCTGGCCGACGAGGGGCTGAAGACCTCGGTCTCGGGCGGCGGAGATGTGAACATCACCCCGTCCGAGAACGCGGCGACGCTGACTCTGTTCCAGGACGGCAAGGTCGACGGGGCCTGGCTGCCCGAGCCCTGGGTCTCGCGGCTGGTGGTCGACGCCGGCGCGAAGGTGCTCGTCGACGAGAAGGACCTCTGGAAGGACGGGAACTTCCCGACCACCGTGCTGCTGGTGCGCAAGGACTTCGCGAAGGAGCATCCGGAGGTCGTCGACGAACTGCTCGCCGGGCACGTCGCCTCGGTGACCTGGCTCGACGAGAACGCCGACAAGGCGCCGGCCGTGATCAACGGCGCGCTGGAGGATGCCACGGGCAAGGGTCTCTCCGATGCGGTGCTGGCCCGCGCGCTGCAGAACGTGACGTTCACGGTCGACCCGCACGCGGAGACCTTCGAGAAGCTCGTCAGCAACGGGTTGGCCGCGGGCACGCAGAAGAAGGGCTCGATCGACGGGCTGTTCGACCTGCGGGCGCTGAACGCACAGCTGAAGAAGGACGGCCAGGAGCCGGTCTCGGCAGCGGGACTCGGACAGGACTGATGGGCGCGCTCACCGAGGAGGCGGCACGGGAACAGGCGCAGTCCGCCGTGCCCGCGAGTCGGCTGACGCCGAGCTTCGACTTCGCCGCACCGGCGCCGTCGCCCGTTCCCGTCGTCGCCCCCTCGGTGCGCGTCTCGCACGTCACCAAGCGGTACGGCGCAGGTCCGGTGGTGCTCGACGACATCTCGCTGGACATCGCCCCCGGCGAGTTCGTCTGCCTGCTCGGGGCATCCGGCTGCGGCAAGTCGACGCGGCTGAACCTCATCGCCGGTCTCGAACCGGCGACCGCGGGTGAGATCGTCACGCCAGACTCGGGCACGGCCGTCATGTTCCAGGAGTCCGCGCTGATGCCGTGGCTCACCGCCCGCAGGAACGTAGAGCTGGCGCTGCGGCTGCGCGGCCTTCCGCGCGGCGAGCGGCGCGCGGAGGCCGAGCGGCTGCTCGGCACCGTGAACCTCACCGAGGCGGCCGACAAGCGGCCGCATGAGCTCTCCGGCGGGATGCGGCAGCGCGTGGCACTCGCACGCGCGCTGGCGCAGGACCGGTCGGTGCTGCTGATGGACGAGCCCTTCGCCGCACTGGACGCCATCACGCGCGACCTGCTGCACGAGGAGCTGGAGCGGGTCTGGCGCGCCACCGGACGGACGATCGTGTTCGTCACGCACAACGTGCGCGAGGCGGCGCGACTGGGCCAGCGGGTCATCCTGCTGTCCAGCCGTCCCGGCCGGATCGCGGGGGAGTGGCGCATCCGCAGCACCACCGGACGACGCATCGAATCGCCCGAGGTGGCCGCGCTGGCCGCTGAGATCACCGCCGAGCTGCGGAAGGAGATCGCCCGAAATGCCTCGTGATGTTGAGACCCTTCGTCTCGCTTCGCTCGCTCAGGGTGCGGATGCCCGGGTCCTGAGCGACGAGCGCAGCGAGGAGACGAAGGACGAGCTGTCCGCGCTCTCCGCCGGCCTCGACCGCCTGCAGTCCGACGAGGTGCAGCACCGGTCCCCGGTGCGCGAGGTGCTCGCCAAGGCGCTGCCGCCGATCATCCTGCTGCTGGTGCTGCTCGCGGCGTGGCAGCTCTACGTCACGCTCGCGAACCCGCGGCCCGACAAGGCCCCGAGCCCGGCGCAGGTCGTGGCGGCGCTCGGCGACGCCTGGGCGTCAGGCCGACTGCAGGAGGCCCTGGCGACCAGCCTCGAGCGCGGTGTCATCGGCTTCCTCATCGCGATCCTCGTCGGCACGCCGCTGGGTCTGCTGCTGGCCGAGGTGACGCCACTGCGCCGCGCCGCAGGTCCGCTGATCTCGGGTCTGCAGGTGCTGCCCTCGGTCGCCTGGGTTCCCGCGGCGATCATCTGGTTCAGCCTCTCCGACGCGA
>JAITUD010000251.1 GCA_031286555.1 Microbacterium sp.
GCGGCGCCGAGAGCGCGCCCCTCGCCGACCGAGGTGGGCGTGAAACGCAGCACGCGGTCGCCCTCGCCGGCCAGTGCCTGACGTGCGTCGGCCGACAGCGTCTCCGCATCCGTCAGCACCCCGCTGAGCACCTCGACGGCCTCGCGGTGCACCCAGGCGATCGACGTACCGGGCAGGATGTCGTGGAACTCGTGCAGCAGCACGATCTGCCACAGCCGGTCGAACTCCTCGTGCGGGTACTCGGCGCCCTTGCGCACGCTGGCGGTCGCGGCCCACAGCTCGGCCTCGATCAGCGCCTGCTCGGCCCAGCGGTGCAGCGCCTTGGTGGCGTGCTGGCTGGTGAGCGTTCCGCGGTGCAGCTCGAGGTACAGCTCGCCGACCCAGACGGCCGGGTCGGTCAGCTCGGCCTTCGCCTCGTCGAAGAACTCGTCGGGATGCTTCCACTCGACCTTCGCGGAACCCTCGAGATCGGCCAGGCGCGATGCCTTGCCGGTCATCTCACGGGTCGTGCCGCCGCCGCCGTCGCCCCAGCCGACCGGGGCGATCGAGCGGGTCGCGACGCGGTTCTCCTTGAACTGGCGCGAGGCCTTGGCGACCTCCATGCCGGACAGCTGCGAGTTGTAGGTGTCCATCGGCGGGAAGTGCGTGAACATGCGCGAGCCGTCGATGCCCTCCCACAGGAAGCTGTGGTGCGGGAAGACGTTGCGCTGGTTCCAGGAGATCTTCTGCGTGAAGAACCATTCGAAGCCGGCCCGGCGCATCAGCTGGGGCAGCGCGGGGGAGTAGCCGAAGCTGTCCGGAAGCCAGACGCCCTTGGAGCGGATGCCGAACTCGCGCTCGAAGAAGCGCTGGCCGTGCGAGAACTGGCGCACCAGCGACTCACCGGTGGGCATGACGGTGTCGGACTCCACCCACATGCCGCCCAGCGGCAGGAACTTCCCCTCCGCGACGGCAGCCTTGATGCGCGCGTAGACCTCGGGGCGGTGCTCCTTCATCCAGGCGTACTGCTGCGCGCTGGACATGCCGTACTTGAACTGCGGCTGCTCCTCGATGAGCGTCGTCATCGAGGAGGTGGTGCGGGCGACCTTGCGCACGGTCTCGCGCACCGGCCACAGCCAGGCGGAGTCGATGTGCGCGTGACCGATGGCCGCGATCTGGTGGGCGCTGGCCTCGGCGGGCGCGGCCAGCACCTCGGCGAGCTGCGCACGGGCATCCGGCGCGGTCTCGATGATGCGCTGCAGGTCGAGCACGTCGAGCGCGTCGTCGAGGGCCTGCAGGATGCGCATGCGGCGAGGGCTGGTCGCGGGCAGCTCGGCCTGCAGCTCGAGGAGCACATCGAGGTCGAGGGACAGCTCGAACACCTCGGACTCGAAGACGGCGAGGTCCATGTGCCGCACGCGGTAGAGCGGCTCGGGCGAGGAGGTCTGGATGTCGCCCTCCTGCGTCGGCAGGAAGGGGTGGTAGTCGAGCAGCACCGGGTTGGAGGCGCCCTCGAGGTAGAACTCGACGGCCTGCCCGGCCTCGGCGTCGATCGGCAGCCACTGGTTGCGCGGGTTCAGGCTCTTGATCGGCACGGGGCCGGAATCGGATGCCCGGTAGGCGAGGGCCTCGCACTGGAAGCCGGTCATGTTCACGTCGAAGCCGAGGTCGACGAGCGCCTCGACCTTCTTGCCGGCCCACTCCGCGGGCACCTCGCCGCGCACGCGGAACCAGGTGGTGCCCCAGGCCGGGCCCCACATGCTTCCGGCGGTGAAGGGTTCGAATTCGAGGGCGAGGCCGTCCGCCGGGGCGATGGGCTCACCCGGCAGCTGGTGCGCGGCGATCTCGAGGGGCACGCGCTTCGAGTGGATGGCGGGGACGACGCGCTCTGTCAGGACGCGCTTGACCCGGCCGACGGTGAGGGAGGTGTCTTCATGCATCGGTGTCTGTCCTTCGGATGCCAGAATGTGGGTGTGCTCGCCGCTGGGGACGAGTAACTAAAACGATCTAGTACGGTGAGTCTATGTCACGGTCCAAGCGTGTCACCATCTCGGACATCGCGCGCGAGGCAGGAGTCTCGCCCGGCGCGGTGTCCTTCGCGCTGAACGGGCGCCCCGGTGTCAGCGAGCAGACCAGGCAGCGCATCCTCGCCATCGCCGAGCAGCACAGCTGGCAGCCGAGTTCCACCGCTCGCGCACTGGTCGGCGCGAAGGCCGGCGTCATCGGCCTCGCCGTCAACCGCCCCGCCCGGACCCTCGGCACCGAGGCGTTCTTCACCGAGCTGATCGCCGGCGTGCAGTCGTCCCTCGCGACCCGGCGGATCGGCCTGCAGATCGTGGTCGTGCCGACCATGGACGAGGAGATCGCCACCTACCGGCGCTGGAGCAGTGCGAACCAGGTCGACGGCGTGATCGTACTCGACCCCCGCGACGACGACCCCCGACTGGACGCGCTGCGCGACCTGCGGCTGCCCGCGGTCGTGATCGGCAGCGGCAGGCCCGCCGAGGACAGCGACGGCACCGCGGTGATCTGGCTCGACGACGACGACGCCGCGCACACCGTGTTCGACTACCTCGCCGGCCTCGGCCACAGAAAGGTCGTCTACGTCTCGGGCCCTGCGGAGTTCCAGCACACCCGCATCCGGGCATCCGTGCTCGAAGGGCTCGAGTCGCGTGGCGTGAGCGGCGAGACGATCGCCACGGACTTCTCGCCGGCGCAGGCGTCCGCCGTCGCCCGCCGCCTGCTCAGCCGGGCGGAGCGGCCCACCGCGATCGTGTTCGACAACGACGTGATGTGCATCGCCGGTCTTCGGGTCGCTCAGGAGATGGGCGTCGCCGTGCCCGGAGACCTGTCGCTGGCGTCCTTCGACGACTCGGTGGTCACGGGCCTGGTGCATCCGTCGATCACGTCGCTCACCCGTGACACGTTCGAGCTGGGCGTGCGTTCGGCCGATCTGCTGCTGGAGCGCCTCGACTCGATGGATGCTCCGGGCGACCGCCCCGGTCCCCGCCCGACGCTCACCGTGCGCGAGAGCACTTCCCGCCCGCTCGTCTGACGCGCGTCAGGCCGCGGGCAGCCAGGGGGCCGGGTCCCAGCCGAAGCTCTCGGCCCAGGCCATCAGCTCGGCGCGCAGGCTCGCTGCGACCTCCGGATGCTGCGCCGACACGTCGGTCGTCTCGGCCGGGTCGTCATCGAGGTCGGCGAGGAACACGGATGCCGCGTCGAAGGGCCCGCCGAGGTGCTCGCGCGC
>JAITUD010000255.1 GCA_031286555.1 Microbacterium sp.
AGCTCGGGGCTGTCCGCCAGCACGAGGTTCACGTAGACCATGCCGGCCTCGATCTTGTCGGCCACGCGCTCCGCCTGTGCGGCATCCGTCGTGAACACGTACGAGCCGAGACCGAACGAGGTGTCGTTCGCCAGGGCGACAGCGGCGTCCTCGTCGGCGACGCGGTAGACCACAGCGGCCGGACCGAAGAGCTCCTCGCGGTACACGTCCATCGCAGGCGTGACGTCGGCGAGCACGGTCGGTGCGAAGAACGCGCCCTCGCGGGTGCCGCCGGTCAGCAGCGTCGCGCCCTGCGCGACCGCGCCGTCGATCTGCTCCTGCAGACGCTCCGCCGCAGCCTCCGACGACACAGGGCCGAGCACGGTGTCGTCCTGCATCGGGTCGGTCGCCGTGACCGCCGCCATGGCCGCGGTGAACTTCTCGGTGAACTCCTCGTACAGGCCGTCCACGACGATGAAGCGCTTCGCGCCGTTGCAGGCCTGGCCGTTGTTGTCCAGACGCGCGTCGACGCCGGCCTGCACCGTCGCATCCAGGTCATCGGTCGACAGCACGATGAACGGGTCGGACCCGCCCAGCTCCAGCGCGACCTTCTTCAGGTTGCGGCCGGCGACCTCGGCGACGGCGGCACCGGCGCGCTCGGAGCCGGTCAGCGAGACGCCCGCGATCCGCGGGTCGGCGATCATGCCCGCGATCTGCTCGTTGGTCGCGAGGATGTTCTGGTACGCGCCGGCGGGGAAGCCGGCGTCGCGGTAGATCTCCGCGATCGCAGTCGACGACTCGGGGCACTGCGGCGCCGGCTTCAGCAGGATCGTGTTGCCGACGATCAGGTTCGGTGCGGCGAAGCGCACGATCTGATAGGCCGGGAAGTTCCACGGCATGATGCCGATCAGCGGGCCCAGCGAGGAGCGGCGGATGATCGCCGACCCCTCCCCCAGGATCGCGATCGGCTGGTCGGCCATGATCGCCTCGGCCTGGTCGGCGTAGTACTCGGCGATGTCGGCGGCGAAGTCGACCTCTCCGAGCGCGGCCTCGCGGGGCTTGCCCATCTCGCGCACGAAGATGTCGGCCAGCTCCTCGCGGCGCTCGCGGTGCAGCTGCGCCATCCGGCGGATCAGCTCGGCGCGCTCGGCGACGGTCGACGTGCGGGACCAGGTGCGGTGCGCCTCGGCGGCGGATGCCACGGCCTGCTCGACCTGCTCATCGGTGAGCGTGTCGAACGAGGCGAGGGTCTGCCCGGTTGCCGGATTGACGACGGCGTAGTCGGTCATGATGCTTCCTCTCAGTCGTTGGGGATGAGCGTGTACTTGGTGGACAGGTACTCGTGAATGCCCTCGAAACCGCCCTCGCGGCCGATGCCGGACTGCTTGACACCGCCGAACGGAGCGGCGGCGTTCGAGACGACCCCGACGTTCAGACCCATCATGCCGGTCTCCAGGGCGTCGATCATGCGGTGGCCGCGCGCCAGGTTCTCGGTGAAGACGTACGAGACCAGCCCGTACTCGGTGTCGTTGGCCAGGCGCACGCCCTCGGCCTCGTCCTTGAACGTCGCGATCGCGAGCACCGGTCCGAAGATCTCCTCGCGCAGGATGTCGCTGCCCGCTGCCACCTCGGTGACGACGGTCGGCTCGTAGAACGTGCCCTCGCCCTCCAGCGCGTGACCGCCGGCGAGCACCTTCGCGCCGCGGTCCACGGCATCCTGGACCAGCTCGCCGGCCTTGGCGACGGCCTTCTCGTCGATCAGCGGGCCGATCGTGATGCCGTCCTCGGTGCCGCGGCCGATCCTCATCGCCTTCACACGCTCGGCGACCCGGTTCGCGAACTCCTCGGCGACGCTCTCGTGCACGATGAAGCGGTTCGCCGCGGTGCAGGCCTGGCCGATGTTGCGGAACTTCGCCAGCAGCGCGCCCTCGACCGCCTTGTCCAGGTCGGCGTCCTCGAAGACGACGAACGGAGCGTTGCCACCGAGCTCCATGGACACCCGCAGCACACCCTGTGCCGCCTGCTCGATGAGCTTCTGGCCGACCGGGGTGGAGCCGGTGAACGACAGCTTGCGCAGCCGCGGGTCGGCGATGATCGGCGCCGACAGAGCGCCGGAGCGCGTGGTCTGCACGACGTTCACGACGCCGGCGGGCAGGCCCGCCTCTTCGAGAAGGCCCATGAAGAACATCGTCGTCAGCGGCGTGAGCGCGGCGGGCTTGACCACGACCGTGCAGCCCGCGGCGAGAGCCGGGGCGATCTTGCGGGTCGCCATCGCGAACGGGAAGTTCCACGGCGTGATGAAGAACGACGGGCCGACGGGGCGCTGCGAGACGACCATCCGTCCGGTTCCCTCGGGGTTCAGGCCGTAGCGGCCGGTGATGCGCACGGCCTCCTCGCTGAACCAGCGCAGGAACTCGCCGCCGTACGCGACCTCGCCGCGCGACTCGGCGAGGGGCTTGCCCATCTCGAGCGTCATCAGCAGCGCGAGATCCTCCTTGTGCTCCTGCACCAGCTCCCACGCGCGGCGCAGGATGTCGCTGCGCGTGCGCGGGGCCGTGGCGGCCCAGGCGTCCTGCGCGGCGACGGCGGCGTCGAGCGCGCGCTGACCGTCCGCCGGCGAGGCGTCCGCGATCGTGCGGATGACGGCGCCGGTGGCGGGGTCGTGCACGTCGAAGGTGCGCCCCTCCTCGGCATCCGTCCATTCGCCGCCGATGTAGAGACCCGTGCGGACGCGGGCGAGCAGGTCCTGCTCGTTCTGTGCAAGTGCAGTGCTCATGATTTCTCTTTCCTGTCGATGTGGGTCAGCGGCGGTTGCTGGGCGGGGCGTCCATGCTCAGCGTCTTGCCCTGGAAGAAGGCCGGCGAGGCGAGCCTCTGGACGAGCATCAGCACCGCGCCGAAGACGAGCAGGCCGACGCCGATGAAGAACACGATGCCGATGCCGCCCTTGCCGTGCGCATCCGCGCCGACGGCGATCGAGCCGTAGTCGGGCGCGAGGCTGTCGATCGCGGTGATCACGAAGAGCACCAGCAGGATGATGCCGCCGACGAGCGGGCTGGCGAACTTGAAGAAGAAGTCCTTGCCCGAGTCGAACCACTGGTGCCGGAAGTACCAGACGCACGACAGCGCGGTGATGCCGTAGTAGAAGCAGATCATCATGCCCAGCGCGAGGATCGTGTCCCACAGCGCGTCCTCGCTGAGGAAGCGCATCACCGCATAGAAGCCGCCGGCGACGACGGCGGAGGCGATCGTCGCGAAGCCCGGTGTGAAGAACCGCGGGCTGACCCCGCCGAACTTCTTCGGCACGGCGCCGTAGTGGCCCATCGCGAGCAGCGTGCGTGCCGGCGAGATGAAGGTCGACTGCAGCGACGACGCCGACGAGGTCAGCACCGCCAGCGAGAGCAGGAACGCCAGGCCGCCCATCACCGGACCGGACAGCGCGAAGAAGACGTTGCCGCCGATCTCCTCGTTGTTGAGCCCGAGGCCCTTGTCGCCGATGCCGGAGTACATCAGGCTGCTGACCGTGAGGAGCAGGTAGATCGCGATGATCGAGACCACGGTGAGCATGGCCGCGCGACCCGGCGTGCGCTCGGGATCCTTCGCCTCCTCGTTCATGGTGAGGGTGACATCCCAGCCCCAGAACATGAAGACGGAGGCGGAGAGGCCCATCACGATCATGGACAGACCGCCCTGGATCGCGAACGGGTTGAACCATGCCAGTTCGGGCATATGCGGCTCGAAGGCGTTGCCCTGCACGGTCTCGACGATCGCCATCACGGCGAACAGCACCAGGATCACGACCTGGAAGGCGACGAGGCCGTACTGCATCTTCTGCGAGGTCGACACGTCGCGGTACGACACCCACGCGGCGAGGGCGACGAAGGCGAGGCACACCCCGACGTTCACGAACGGGTTCTTGGTGATCTCTGCGATCGCCTCGTTGCCGGAGATCTGCGAGATCAGCAGGAAGAGGAAGTCCACCGCGATGCCGGCGAGGTTCGAGAGCACCAGGATCGTCGCGACGATCAGTCCCCAGCCCGCCATCCATCCGACGTAGGGGCCGAAGGCCCGGGTGGCCCAGGTGAACGAGGTTCCCGAGTCGGGCATGGCCTTGTTCAGCTCGCGGTAGCCGAAGGCGACGAGCAGCATCGGGATGAAGCCGAGCAGCAGGATCGCGGGCACCTGGAAGCCGACGGCGTTCACCGCCCCGCCGATGCCGGCGGTGTAGGTGTACGCGGGGGCGATGCACGAGATGCCCATCACCAGGGCGCCGAGGACGCCCACGGTCCCGACGCTCAGGCCCTTGCGGGAGATCCCCGTGGTCACGGAGGAATCGGGCTCCGTCGCCCGGTTCGCGGTGGTCATCAGCGGACTCCTGCTTCGGTGCCGGTACGCGGCACCACGATCATGGGGACGGGCAGTTCGCGGAGCATCTTCGCCGCGGTCGACCCGAGGAACAGACGGCGCGGCTGCGCCAGGCGGCTGGAGCCGACCAGCACGAGCTCACCGGGCAGCCAGTCCAGCTGCGCGACGGCGTCCTCGATGCTGTCGCCGCCGGCCTGAAGCACCTCGACCTCGGTCTCGGCGGGCAGCCGGTCCCTCGCCTCGGCGAGCACCTGGTCGACGTGCGCGTCCTGCACCAGGGTGATGGCGCCGGTGTTGAGCCCCGCGGGCACGTCGAGCGGCACCCGCGAGACGAGGCGCACGGCCGCACCGGATGCTGCGGCGAGGCGCACGGCGCTCTGCAGCAGCCGCTCGGCACCAGGGCGGGTGCCGGTGGCGACCGTGATGCGCGGCAGCCCGGCATCCGGCTCACCCGACAGCCCGGCGGGCGCGAGCGCGACCGGCACCGTCGAGGTGTGCAGCAGTTCGGATGCCACGGAGCCGAGCCTGTGCCGGCGCAGCGCGCCGCCGTTGGCGGCGCCGAGCACGAGCACGGCGGCGCCGAACTCGTCGGCGGCGGCGAGCAGGCCCTCACCGAAGGACTCGGCGAAACGCACGTGCGCGCTGTGCACCATCCCCGCGGGGATCGCCGTCGCGGCATCCTCGAGCCAGCTGCGTGCCTGGTTCCGGAGCAGGTCCTCGTAGGCGCGCTCCGGCGCGACCGCCTTGCTGCGCGTGCCCTCGAGCGGCAGCACGATCACGACGTGCAGGCGGGCTGACGTCGCCTTCGCGAGCCGGATGCCGAGCGCGAGCGCGTCGGCCCCGGCTGCCGTGGCCGTGTAGCCGACGACGATCGGACTGGTCATGAGCCGTCCGCGGCGAGGATGTTCGCCGCGGCCAGACGACCCATGCGGATCGCGCCGTCGACGTGCTGGTAACCGGCGCCCGCCATGTCGCTGCAGGCGAAGTGGATCGGGCCGACGGCGGCGCGCAGGTCGGCTCCGTAGCGGTGCAGGCCGCCCATGTCGAAGCTCGCGGCGTAGGCGCCGCGGGTCCACTCCTCGGTGCCCCAGTCGCTCTCGTAGTAGACGACCGGGTTCTTCGCCTCGGGACCGTAGTAGTGCGACAGCGACTCGAGGATGCGCTCCTTGCGCTCCTCGGCCGACAGCGTGAACAGGTCGTCCGCGTTCTGGTCGGACACGAAGCCCACCAGGGTGCCTCGCTCATCGCCGTGGTTGGTGTTGTCGTACGCCTCGTGCGAGAGCTCGTAGGGGCTGAACGCGGTGCCGGACAGGCCCTGCTCGCGCCAGAACGGGCGGTCGTAGACGGCGTGCACCTTGATCACGAAGCCCATCGACAGGTGCTGGTGCAGCTGGTGCTGGCGGCGCGGCAGCGAGGGCACGAACGAGATGCGGTCGTAGAGCACCGGCGCGTGCGCGAGGATCGCGTAGCGGGCGTGCACGGTGAGGTCGCCGTCGGCGTGAGCGACGACGCCGTCCTCGCCCCACTCCAGCGAGCGCACCGGGCTGTTCAGGAACACGTCGTCTCCGAGACGGGCGGCCAGGGTCTGCGGCACCTGCTGCAGGCCGCCGACGACGCGCTTGTCCAGGATGAAGTCCGCGTCGACGAGGTTCGAGTACGAACCGGCGGATGCCGCCATCAGCAGCGACTGCAGCAGCGAGAAGGTGTGCGTGGGCTTGGTGAGCATGGCCGAGCCGGTGGCGAAGGCGAGGTTGCGGACCGCCTCGTCGTCGTCCGTCTGCGCGCGGAGCCACGCGTCCCAGGTGACGCGGTCCCACTCCTCGGCGTTCGGGTGCTCCCACGGACGGTCGGGGTCGATCTCGGCGACCATCGCGTCGAGCCGCTCGGTGATCTCGGCGATGACGGCCTCGGTCTCCGCCGAGACCGGGAACATCTCGCCGGTGAAGCGGTGCAGCGTGCCGTCGGGGCCGACGTAGACGCTGTCGCCCTCGCGGTAGCGGCTGAAGGTCTCGAGACCGAGCTCCTCGATGGTCTCCTTGAGGGCGTCCTGGTCGGGCGAGACCCACTGACCGCCGAGCTCGAGCATGGCGCCGTCGATGACGTCGGTCCAGAGGCGGCCGCCGACGCGATCGCGGGCCTCGAGCACGGCGACCGTCAGGCCGGCCTGGCGCAGCCTGTTGGCCGCGGTCGTACCGGCAGCGCCGGCTCCGATGATGACCACGTCGCGAGTGATGTCCGTCATTGCACAGTTCCTTCTGTCGAGATGGCTGTTCGTAGTGGGGTGTACCGGCCGCGCTCCGAGATCCCCCGACCCTTCGCGCGGCCGGTGGTCTCAGGCTGCGGCGAGTGCGGCCGCGACGACGTCGAGGCCCTCGTTCAGCAGGTCGTCGCCGATCGAGAGCGGCGGCAGGAAGCGGATGACGTTGCCGAAGGTGCCGCAGGTGAGCACGATCACGCCCTCCGCGATCGCGGCCTTGGCGACCTTCGCGGTCAGTGCGGCATCCGGGGCTCCGGTGGCCGGGTCGACGAACTCGGCGGCGATCATCGCACCGTGGCCGCGGACCTCGCCGATGCGCGGGTCGCTGGTCTGCATGACCGCGAGACGGCCGAGCAGGATGCTGCCGATCTCGGCCGCCCGCTGCACGAGGCCCTCGTTCTCGAAGGCGTCGATCGCGGCGATGGCCGCGGCGCAGGCGATCGGGTTGCCGCCGTAGGTGCCGCCCAGGCCGCCGGCGTGCGCGGCGTCCATGATCTCGGCGCGGCCGGTGACGCCGGCGAGCGGGAGGCCCGCGGCGATGCCCTTGGCGGTGGTGATCAGGTCGGGCTCGATGCCGAAGATCTCGCTGGCGAACATGTGACCGGTGCGCGCGAACCCGGTCTGCACCTCGTCGGCGATGAAGACCACGCCGTTCGCGCGGCACCAGTCCACGACGTCGTTCAGGAAGCCGTCGGCCGGGACGATGAAGCCGCCCTCGCCCTGGATGGGCTCGATGATGATGGCGGCGAGGTTGTCGGCGCCGACCTGCTTCTCGATCAGG
>JAITUD010000357.1 GCA_031286555.1 Microbacterium sp.
GAGAGTCGCGACGTCGATGATGACGTCCGGGTTCTCGCGGCTCGCCGCCACGAGGCCGTCCGCCATGACCAGGCGCCCCTCGGCGTCAGTGTTCAGCACCTCGACGGTCTGCCCGTCCAGCATCCGCAGCACGTCGCCGGGGCGCGTGGCGCGACCAGAGGGCATGTTGTCGGCGATGCACATCCAGGCAGTCACCCGCACGGGGAGAGCGAGCGCGGCGATCGCGCGCACGGCGGCGAGCGCCGTGGCGGCGCCTGCCATGTCGAACTTCATGCCGACCATGCTGGCCGCTGGCTTGAGCGACAGGCCGCCGGTGTCGAAGGTGATGCCCTTGCCGACCAGCGCGATGTGGCGGGTTGCGCCGGCGGGGGAGTAGTCCAGCCGCACCAGGCGTGCCGGGCGGTCCGAGCCGCGGCCCACACCGAGGATGCCGCCGTCGCCCTGCTCCTCGAGGTGCTTCTCGTCGAGCACGTCGACCGTGACGGCCAGGTCCTTGACAGCCTCGACTGCGCTGTCGGCGAGCTGCGCAGGGCTCTGCCACTCCGCGGGGACGTTCACCAGGTCCTTGACGAGGGCGACGGCTTCGGCGACGGCGATGGCGCGGGAGACCTCCGCGTCGGTGAGCTCGGCGTGCAGCACGAGCTCGTCGGCGCGGGACGGGCCGCGATCGGAGCGGTAGTCGTCGAAGCGGTAGCCGCCGAGCACGGCCCCTTCGGCCGCAGCGGCGGCGTGTGCATCCGCGCCGGGGGCGAACCCGATGGCGACGCGATTGAAGCCGGTGAGGGTGCGGACGGCGGTCGCGACGGCGTCGCGCACGGTGGCGGCGGTCTGCTCCTTGCCGATGCTGACGACGGTCAGCGGCAGCGTGGTGATCTCGGGCAGGTGCACGCGGACGTGAGCACCTGCGGAGCCGCGGAAGCCGACGCCGGAGAGGAAGTCTGCGAGACCCGGGTAGGCCGTGAGCGCTTCTGGCGCGACCTCCGGATCCTGGATCACGAGCACTGCGGCGTCTGCAGCGCTTTCGGGGAACGTTTCGGTCGTGTGCGAG
This sequence comes from Microbacterium sp., assembly GCA_031286555.1. Classification (GTDB taxonomy): domain Bacteria; phylum Actinomycetota; class Actinomycetes; order Actinomycetales; family Microbacteriaceae; genus Microbacterium. The sequence goes on from JAITUD010000357.1 coordinate 1,049, forward strand.
AGCGCGGGTAGCGTCATGCCTCCATCCTATTCAGGGATGAGGGGACGAGCCCGCCGTGCTGTTCGCTCTCAGCATGAGACCCGCGGCCCCAGCGCCCGGACCGGCTCGTAGCATGGATGCATGCCCTTCACCGGAGACGTCCACGAACGCGTCGCGAACGCCCCGGTCGTGCCGACCGGACTGCCGCTGGTCATCCTGCTCACCGGGTTCACCGACGCGGGCAACGCGGTGTCCGGTCTGATCGACCATCTCGAGGAGACCGCCGGCCCGCAGCCGGTCGTCGTGTTCGACAACGACATGCTGCTGGACTACCGCGCCCGGCGTCCTGTCGTCTCCTTCGATCAGGACCACCTCACCGAGTTCCGTCCCGCGCGGCTCGAGCTCTCCCTCGCGCACGATGCGCTGGGGCAGCAGTTCCTGCTGCTCGCCGGCTACGAACCGGACTTCGCCTGGAACGCCTTCTCGGACGCCGTCCTGGACCTCGCGACCGAGTTCGAGGTGTCGGGAGTGTCCTGGGTGCACTCGATCGCAATGCCCGTTCCGCACACTCGTCCCATCGGAACGACGGTCAGCGGCAACAGGCGCGACCTGATCGGTGCGCACTCGGTGTGGCGCCCCCGCACTCAGGTGCCGTCGACCGCCGGTCACCTGCTGGAGTACCGCTTCGCGCAGCGCGGGAGTCGCGTGGTCGGCTTCGTGCTGCTCGTGCCGCACTACCTCGGCGACACCGAGTACCCGGACGCCGTGATCACGGCCGCCGACCGGCTGATGGCCGCCACCGGACTGGTGCTCCGCATGGACGAGGTGCAGGAGAGTCGTGAGGCGTACGTCTCGCGGGTCGAGGAGCAGGTGCAGGGCAATGACGAGCTGATGCAGATGGTGCACACGCTGGAGCGCCGCTATGACGCCTATATGGCGGGACGCGACCCGGAGGACGTCGATGACGGCGGCTTCGACGAGCGCGACCTGCCCAGCGCGGACGAGATCGCCGCAGAGCTGGAGCGGTATCTGGCCTCCCGCCCGACCGGAGAGGACGACGGCAAGCGCGGCTGAGATTCTAAATCCGCGTCGTTGTCATCCACATGCTCTCGGGTGTGTGATAATGGACATTCGACCCGTTGTCAACCGTCGTTTTTCGCGATCGGACTTGACAAGGGTCTTACTAGTGTCCGAAATCTCCCGGGGCGTGCGCACCGTCCCGTGAAAGGCGAAACGTGACTCAAGCCACGACCAAGAAGAGCCGGACGACCAAGACGACGACCCCTGCCGAGGCCGAGCCCGCTGAGGTCGACGCGGTCGACACCGCAGAGCCCGCCGCGAAGAAGGCCGCGCCCGCCAAGAAGGCCGCCGCGAAGAAGCCTGCGGCGAAGCGCACCAAGAAGAAGGACGACGACGAGGGCGACGACACCGCCGAGGACGTCCACGCCGACGACAGCGCCGAGGACGACGAGGAGGGCGACAAGAAGCCCGCCTTCACCGAGCCGCTGCCCACGGGCGCCATCGTCATCACCTCGAACGACGAGGACGACGTCCCGGTCTACTCGACGCAGATCACCGGCGCCACCGCCGACCCGGTCAAGGACTACCTCAAGCAGATCGGAAAGGTCGCGCTGCTGAACGCGGCCGAAGAGGTCGAGCTGGCGATGCGGATCGAGGCCGGTCTGTTCGCCGAGGAGAAGCTGTCGGCGATGACCGCCGCCGAGAAGACGAGCCAGCTGGGTCTCGACCTGCAGTGGGTCGCTCGCGACGGTCAGCGTGCGAAGAGCCACCTGCTCGGCGCCAACCTGCGCCTCGTGGTCAGCCTCGCCAAGCGATACACCGGTCGCGGAATGCAGTTCCTGGATCTGATCCAGGAGGGCAACCTCGGCCTCATCCGCGCGGTGGAGAAGTTCGACTACACCAAGGGCTTCAAGTTCTCGACGTACGCCACCTGGTGGATCCGTCAGGCGATCACCCGTGCCATGGCCGACCAGGCCCGCACCATCCGCATCCCGGTGCACATGGTCGAGGTCATCAACAAGCTGGCCCGCGTGCAGCGTCAGATGCTGCAGGACCTGGGTCGCGAACCCACGCCCGAGGAGCTGTCCCGCGAACTCGACATGACCCCCGAGAAGGTCATCGAGGTGCAGAAGTACGGCCGCGAGCCGATCTCGCTGCACACTCCGCTCGGCGAGGACGGCGACAGCGAGTTCGGTGACCTCATCGAGGACACCGAGGCTGTCGTCCCGGCGGACGCGGTCGGCTTCACGATGCTGCAGCGTCAGCTCGAGCAGCTGCTGGACTCGCTCTCCGAGCGCGAGGCGGGCGTGATCCGCATGCGCTTCGGCCTCGGCGACGGTCAGCCCAAGACGCTCGACCAGATCGGCGACACGTTCGGCGTCACGCGTGAGCGCATCCGTCAGATCGAGTCGAAGACGATGGCCAAGCTGCGTCACCCGAGCCGTTCGCAGTCGCTGCGGGACTACCTCGAATGATGGCGGCCGCCCCTCAGGCGCGGTCGGCGGGGCCCCGGTACATCGTTCCGGTTCTGGCGGGCAAGCTCGCGCGTTTCGCGACGCGCCTGCGCGGCGGCGGTTCGGCGTTCCCGGGGTACCTCACCAACCGGATGGCGCCGACCCTGCTGCCGACGCTCGCCGGCCAGTTCCGCTACGGCGTGATCTTCGTGCTCGGCTCGAACGGCAAGACCACGACCACGCACATGGTCAGCGAAGTGCTGCGTGCGCACGGTCTGAAGGTCTTCACCAACCCGACCGGGGCGAACCTGCCGCAGGGCGTGACGAGCGCGCTGCTCGCCGACGCGTCGCTCACAGGCCGGATCAAGGCGGACGTAGCGGTCCTCGAGATCGATGAGGGCTACGCCGCGGACCTCGCCGACCGGCTCTCGCCGTCGGTGATCCTGTCGCTGAACGTGCAGGTCGACCAGCTGTTCCGGTTCTTCGAGACCGAGCGCGTGGCCGACATGATGCTGGATGCCTCGACCCGAGCCTCCGGGCATGTCGTGGTCAACCGCGACGACCCGTATCTGTCGAAGATCGACGAGAGCGCCATGAAGGCGCCGGTGTCCTTCTTCGGCATCTCCGAGGAGATCGTCGCGGCGTCCGCACATGGACTGTCCAACGCCGCGGACACCCGCAGCGGCACCGCCGGCACCGTCGCGCGCGCGGCCTTCGCCGAGGTGCGCGAGGTGTCCGGTCGCGACATCGTCGTGAACGTGGACGGCACGGACGCCCGCATCACCCTGCCCGCACGCGGTCTGCACTACGCGGCCGACGCCGCGGCGGCGCTGACCGTCGCCGCTCGCGTGCTGGGCGACGAGTTCGACGCGGGTCGCGCCGCCGCCGGCTTCGCCACGATGGCGCCGGCCTACGGTCGCGGTGAGGTCATCCCGCTGCGCGGGAAGCCCGACGGCGAGCAGGTCGAATTCGTCATGTTCAAGAACGCGCCGAGTCTGCAGATGAATCTGGACGCCCTCGACGGCACCCCCGAGCGGGCGCTCATCGCGATCGACGACGGCACTCCCGACGTCTCGTGGCTGTACGACGTGGACTTCGCCCCGCTGCCGCGGGTCGATGTGGTCACCGGCGAGAAGGCTCACCAACTCGCCCTCGCGCTCGCCTATGCGGGCGTGGAGATCGGCACGGTCGAGCCCGACATGGAGAAGGCCGTGGAGCTCATGCGCTCGTTCCCCGAGACCGCGGCCGGGCGCCAGATCTGGTTCGTCAACTACGAGCTCATGATGACTGGCCGTCGCATCCTCGGCCGCGAAGAGCAGGAGACGCGCCGATGACGCAGGTCACCATCGCCCAGCTGTACCCGGTCGAACTCGGTGTCACCGGTGACCGCGGCAACGTCCGCGCGATCGAACGGCGCTTCGCCGCTCGCGGGGTGGAGACCGCCACCGCGCTGGTCGCGCCGGGCGAGGAGCTTCCCGCCGACATCGACGTGCTCGTGATCGGCAACGGCCCGCTGTCCGCACTGCGCGGCGTGCACGCCGACCTGACGGCCCGGAAGGAGCACATCGCGGCGTTCGTCGCCGACGACGGTGTCCTCTTCTCGGTCGGAGGTTCCGCTGAGCTGCTCGGAGAGGGCCTGGATGCCCCCGACGGCGAGAAGCTCACGGGAATCGGCGCACTGCCCTACCGCGTCACGCGCGTCAGCGATCGCCGCGTCGGCTACATCATCGTCGACACCCCGGACGGGCCCGTGGTCGGTTTCGAGGACCACGCCTCGGAGTGGGCGCTGGCTGACGCGGATGCCGCCTACGGCACGGTCCGCGACGGTCAGGGCAGTTACGCCCGAGGAGAGGGCCGCGGCGAGTTCGTGCGCGTGGGCAATGCCTTCGCGAGCAACGTGCAGGGCCCCGTGCTGCCGCTGAACCCGGCGCTGACGGACGTGCTCGTCGACGCGGCCGCCGCGCGACGAGGACTGACGCTCGCGCCGGCGACGCACAGCGATCTCGACGAGTACGCCGAGGCCGCGCGCACCAAGATCCTGATGCGCCCGACCCGTGACAAGGGCTTCAAGACCATCAAGGTGTGACGGAGGTGTCTCCGGTGAATTCCACCCAGAACAGCGCGCTGCCGCGCGCCGTTCTCTCCCGCGCCGCGCTGGCGGCCGCAGCACAGGCTGCGGCCGCCGCCGGCGGCACCACCGCCGACCTTCGGCGGGATGCCTGGGGGCACGGCGTGCTCGAGGTCGCACCGACGGTTTCAGCCGCCGGCATCCGCCGGGTCCTCGTCGACGACGAGGAGATCGCGGGCAAGCTGCGGACCGACGGCGTCGATGCCGTCACCACGGGGCCGGCCGACATCGACCCGCACCTCCTCTACGGTCTGCCCGGCGCCGGCACGAGCCCGGTCATGCGGCTCATGGGCACCGTCATGTCGATCAAGCGCCTGTATCCCGGTGACGCGGTGTCCTACGGGTACACCCATCGCGCCGACGCTGAGACCATGGTCGCTCTCGTCACCGGCGGCTACGCCCAGGGCATCGTCCGCGCGCTCGGCAACCACGGCTCCGCCGAGATCGACGGCGTGCTGCGCCCGATCATCGGCCGCGTCGCCATGGACGTCTGCGTCGTGGATCTGCAGGGAGCGGATGCCGCGGAGGGCGCAGAGGTCACGTACTTCGGCGGCGACGGCCCCGCACGCGACGCCCTCGCGGAATGGGCGCTGATCACCGGCCTCACCGTCGGCGAGCTCGCCGCGGTCGCGGGCATGAGTTCAGAACGGGAGTGGCGGGCATGAGCGTGCCGGTGCTGGAGATCTCACGCGGAGTGCTGCAGAGCAACATCGCCGCTGTGCGGGTGCAGGTCGCTCCGAGCGAGCTCATGCTCGTGATGAAGGACGACGCCTACGGTCACGGCCTGGAGTGGACCGTGGACGGCGCGCCCGATGTGACCTGGTTCGGCTCCTACGACATCGCCTCGGCCCTGCGCATCCGCGCCCGCCGCGACGACGCCCGCGTCTACGCCTGGGCCACATCGACGGATGCAGAGGTGGCCGCGGCGATCGAGGCCCACATCGATCTGGGCGTCGGCACCCTGCCCTACCTGCGCCGCGTCATCGCACAGGCCGAGCTTCTTGGCGCGGTCGCGCGGGTGCACCTCAAGATCGACACCGGTCTGCACCGCAACGGGGTGCGCCCGGAGGACTGGACCGCATTCGTGGCCGTGGCTCGCGACGCCGAACAGCGCGGCGTGCTCGTGGTCGTCGGCGTGTGGAGCCATCTCGCCGAGGCCAGCGACGCCGAGGACGACGAGGCCGCCGAGGAGTTCCGTACCGCGGTGCAGGCACTGCGCGATGCCGGGGGAGCCCCCGAGGTGCTGCACCTCACGGCATCCGCTGCCTCGTGGTGGCGCCCTGAGCTGCGGGGGACTCTGAACCGCATCGGGGCGTTCTGCTACGGCATCCGCTCTGCGGACGGACCGCAGATCCCCGGTGTCGCGCCCGTCGCCGAGCTGCGCGCGCAGGTGCTGGCGCTCCGTGATGGCGTCGCGGAGATCGGGGTCGGATCCTTCGACGGCCTGCCGTCGACCTTGGCGGGCGCCGTCATCGGCACGCCGGCCGGGGCAGGTGTGCTCCGCTCCGTGGATGCGATGACGAGCACCGTCGACGCGTGGCCGGGGGCTTCCGTGGGCGACCGTGTCACGCTGTTCGGTCGCGGCTCACAAGGCGAGCAGGACGCGACAGCGCTGGCCGAGCGGATCGGCACGGTGGGTGAGGAGATCCTGCTGCGCCTGACGCCGCGCGTGCAGCGCGTCGACGTCGACTGAGGGAGACCGGTCGGTCAGACCGCGTCGGCGAGGCGCGCGGTCTCGTCGTGCCAGCTCGTGGCGACGGCGCGCAGCTTCTCTTCGTACTTGCGGCCGTGGTGAGCGCAGAACAGCAGCTCGGACCCGTTCACCTCGGCGGCGATGTAGGCCTGCGCACCGCAGGAGTCGCACCGGTCCATGGCCGTCAGGCGGTACTCGACGGTGGACGTGTCACGTTCGGTCGTAGCGTTCATCTCGGTTCCTCCTCGGGCTCGGACGTCTGTGTGATCGTGCTCAATACAACCACGCGGATCTGTGAGCAATGCCCGTGGGGCGGCGTGTTTCGCTCTGCGCGTACTGAACCGTTTCCGCGCCGGTCGATGGGGGAGTGTCGGCGGAGCCCGGGGGCGATCGGCGAATAGAATCGAGGATTGTGACCGCCGAGTACTCCGCCCATCATCTGCAGGTCCTCGAGGGGCTCGAAGCGGTCCGGAAACGACCCGGCATGTACATCGGGTCGAACGGCTCTCCGGGCCTGATGCACTGCCTCTGGGAGATCATCGACAACGCCGTGGACGAGGCGGTCGCCGGCAACGGCACGAAGATCGACGTCTTCCTGCACTCGGACGGCAGCGTCGAGGTGCACGACCGCGGCCGCGGCATCCCCGTCGACGTCGAGCCGCGCACCGGCCTGACCGGCGTCGAGGTGGTCTTCACCAAGCTGCACGCCGGTGGCAAGTTCGGCGGCGGCTCGTATGCGGCATCCGGTGGTCTGCACGGCGTCGGCGCCTCCGTCGTGAACGCGCTCTCCGAGCGCCTCGACGTCGAGGTCGACCGCGGCGGCAAGACCTACGCGATGTCGTTCCACCGCGGCGAGCCCGGTCTCTTCGCCGACTCCGGGACCGAGAAGCGCCCGGATGCGCCGTTCACGCCGTTCCAGGAGAAGAGCGAGCTGCGCGTCGTCGGCAAGGCGCCGAAGGGCGCCACCGGCACCCGCATCCGGTACTGGGCCGACCGGCAGATCTTCACGAAGGACGCCGCGTTCCAGCTCGGAGAGCTGGAGAACCGTGCGCGCCAGACCGCGTTCCTCATCCCCGGTCTCGAGCTGGTCGTCCGCGACGACCGCGCCGACGAGATGAACGAGACGTCCTACCACTACGAGGGCGGCATCTCGGAGTTCGTCGAGTACCTCGCCGCCGACGCACCGGTCACCGACACCTGGCGCATCCAGGGCGAGGGCACGTTCAAGGAGACCGTGCCCGTGCTGCAGGCCGACGGGCACATGGTCGCGACCGAGGTCGAGCGCGTCTGCGCCGTCGACATCGCCCTGCGCTGGGGCACCGGCTACGACACCACCACCCGCTCGTTCGTGAACATCATCGCCACTCCCAAGGGCGGCACCCACCAGCAGGGCTTCGAACAGGAGCTCCTGAAGTCGCTCCGCGGTCAGGTCGAGCAGAACGCCCGCCGGCTGAAGGCCGGCAACGACAAGCTCGAGAAGGACGACGTGCTGGCCGGGCTCACCGCGGTGCTCACCGTGAACCTGCCCGAGCCGCAGTTCGAGGGGCAGACCAAGGAGGTGCTCGGCACGCCCGCCGTGCGGTCGATCGTCTCCCAGGTGGTCCGCAAGGAGCTCGCCGCACGGTTCAGCTCCACCAAGCGCGACGACAAGAGCCAGGCGTCCCAGCTGCTCGACAAGGTCGTCGCCGAGATGAAGGCCCGTGTCTCGGCGCGCGCGCACAAGGAGACGCAGCGCCGCAAGAACGCCCTGGAGTCCTCGTCGCTGCCTGCGAAGCTGGTGGACTGCCGCTCCAGCGACGTCACCCAGTCCGAGCTGTTCATCGTCGAGGGCGACTCGGCACTGGGCACCGCCCGGCACGCGCGCAACAGCGAGTTCCAGGCGCTGCTGCCCATCCGCGGCAAGATCCTCAACGTGCAGAAGGCGTCGGTCAGCGACATGCTCGGCAACGCCGAGTGCGCCGCGATCATCACGACCATCGGCGCAGGCTCCGGGCGCACCTTCGATCTCAGCCAGGCACGGTACGGCAAGGTCATCCTGATGAGCGACGCCGACGTGGACGGCGCTCACATCCGCACGCTGCTGCTCACGCTGTTCTTCCGGTACATGCGTCCGCTCGTCGAGGCCGGCCGGGTGTTCTCGGCCGTGCCCCCGCTGCACCGAGTCATCGTGATGAACCCCGGCTCCAAGCCCAACGAGACGATCTACACCTACTCCGAGGCGGAGCTGCACACGCTCCTCACGAAGCTGCAGAAGTCCGGCAAGCGCTGGCAGGACCCGATCCAGCGGTACAAGGGCCTCGGCGAGATGGACGCGGATCAGCTCGCGAACACGACGATGGAGAAGTCCGGCAGGCTGCTGCGCCGCGTCACCGTCGAGGATGCCGAGGCTGCGGATGCCGCAGTGCGCACCTTCGAGCTGCTGATGGGCAACGATGTCGCACCGCGGCGCGAGTTCATCATGA
>JAITUD010000324.1 GCA_031286555.1 Microbacterium sp.
CCGAGGATGCCCAGCGGCCGGGAGCGACCGAGCAGGGCGACGGTGATCGCGTCGAATCCGATGCCGGCGTCGATGCCGCCGCCGAAGCCCTTCGGCTCGGTGCCGAGCACCTGGCTGACACCGGCGAGGCCGACCAGGCCACCGGCGATCAGCATGACCAGGAAGTACATCCGGCCCACCGAGATGCCCGCGGTGCGGGCCGCAGCGGGGTTCTCGCCCACGGCGCGGAAGCGGAAGCCGAGGCTGGAGCGCTCCAGCAGCCACCACGTGACCGCGACGGCGACCAGCGCGAGCAGGAAACCGAGGTGCAGCTTGTACATCGGCCCGAGCAGCTGCGGCAGCACCGCCGTGTCGGCCATCGGCGCCGTCTTCGGGTTCTTCGACCCCGGCGCCTGCAGCACGCCCTGCGTGGCGAGCATCCAGGCCAGCAGGTACACGGCGATGTGGTTGAGCATGATCGTCACGATCACCTCATGGGCGCCGGTTCGGGCCTTCAGCAGACCGGCGATGCCGGCCCAGAGCGCGCCCGCGACGACACCGGCGACGAGTGCCACCAGCATGTGCAGCGGGAACGGCAGGTCCCAGGCGGTGGCCACGTACCCGGCCGCGGCGGCCGCCATCAGCATCTGCCCCTGGCCACCGATGTTGAACAGGCCGGCACGGAACGCCAGACCGACACCGAGACCGGCCGCGATCAGCGGTGTGGCGAACTTCAGCGTCTCGGTGAGCGGGCGGATGCCGACCGCGAAGCTGGGCGCGTTGAAGTTGTAGATCGAGCCGCGGAACATCGCCGCATACGCGCCCGAGACCGACTGCCAGATCGCTGCGAACGTGTCACCGGGACGCTGGAAGAAGTACGAGGCCGCGGCCTCGACGTCGGGGTCGGTGATCGCGATCAGGATCGATCCGACGATCACGGCTGCGATCACCGCGAGCACGGAGATGATCGCGTTGCCGGTGACGACGCGCTGCCACGCCTCGCGCCACTTCGAGGGTTTCGGGGTCTCGGCTTCGACGTCGGGGGCCGGTGCGACGGGCTGCGCAGCGGTCATGCCTCTACTCCTTCGCTGAGCGCGCCGGGTTCATGCGCGCCCGCCATCATCAGACCCAGCTGGTCGCGGGGTGTGTCACCGGGCACGATGCCGACGATCCGGCCGCGGTACATCACGAGGATGCGGTCGGCCAGGGCGGCGACCTCGTCGAGCTCGGTGGAGATCACGATGACCGGCACCCCGGCGTCCCGGGTCTCGACGACGCGCTTGTGGATGAACTCGATCGATCCGACGTCGACGCCGCGGGTCGGCTGCGCCGCGATGAACAGCGAGAGCTCACGGCTGAGCTCCCTGGCCAGCACGACCTTCTGCTGATTTCCGCCGGAGAGCCTGCCCGCGGGCTGCGACGGGCCCTGGGTGCGGATGTCGAACTCGGAGATCTTCTCGCGCGCGAACTTCTCCAGCGCGCGCAGCTGCAGCCCGCCGCCCTTCACGAACGGCGCGCCGACCGAGCGGTCCAGCATGAGGTTCTCGGCGATCGAGAACTCCTTGACCAGACCGTCCACGCCCCGGTCCTCCGGGACGAATCCCACGCCGGCGTCGAGGATGCTGCGCACGCTGCGTCCGGCGAGCTGCTCGCCGTTCAGGCGGATGCTGCCGCGCACGCGCTCCTGCAGGCCCACCAGCGCCTCGGTGAGCTCGGTCTGCCCGTTGCCCTGCACGCCCGCGATCGCGAGCACCTCGCCGCCGTGCACCTCGAAGGAGACGTCGTCCACGAGCACCGTGCCCACGGCATCCGTGACCGTGAGGTTCTCGACGACGAGCCCGTTCTCGTGCAGCTGCGGCGGGTCCTTGTGCACGGTCAGCTCGACCGCGCGACCGACCATGAGCGAGGCGAGCTCGGCGTTCGACGCCGTCGGCGACGCCTCGCCGACGACCTTGCCGAGCCGGATGACCGTGATGCGGTCCGCGACCTCGCGGACCTCGCGGAGCTTGTGGGTGATGAAGACGATCGCCGTGCCCTGCTCCTTGAGCCGACGCATCGTCGCCATCAGCTCGTCGGTCTCCTGCGGCGTGAGCACGGCCGTGGGCTCGTCGAAGACGAGGATGTTGGCGTCCCGCGAGAGCGCCTTGATGATCTCCACCCGCTGCTGCACCCCGACCGGGAGATCCTCCACCCGCGCATCGGGGTCGACGTCGAAACCGAAGCGGTCGGAGATCTCACGAACCAGCGCGCGGGCCGCGTTCAGGTCGAGGGTTCCGGCGAAACCGGTCTTCTCGTGACCGAGCATCACGTTCTCGGCCACCGTGAAGACCGGGATCAGCATGAAGTGCTGGTGCACCATGCCGATGCCGGCGCTCATCGCGTCGCCGGGGCCGGCGAACGCCTGCACCTCGTCGTCGATGAGGATCTGCCCCTCGTCGGCCTGGTACAGACCGTAGAGCACGTTCATCAGGGTGGACTTGCCTGCGCCGTTCTCACCGAGCAGGCAGTGGATCTCGCCGGGTTCGACGACGAGATCGATGTGGTCGTTGGCTGTCAGGGCACCGAACCTCTTCGTGATGCCGCGCAGTTCGAGCTTCATATGCTGATCCTATTCAGGGCCCCGACGCCGTGCGAGGGGGCGGAACGAAGGGGGAGGCCGACCGAAGCCGACCTCCCCCTGGGATCCGTGCGTCTTACTTGTCGAGGTAGGACGTCACCGTGATCTTGCCGTCGATGATGTCCTTCTTGATCTGGTCGACCTGCTTGACGAGACCTGCATCGACCTTGCTCTCGAAGTTGTGCAGCGGCGCGATGCCGACGCCCGAGTTCTCCAGCGTGCCGATGTACGGGTCGCCGTTGAAGTCGCCCTTCGAGGCGGCCATCACGGTCTCGTAGGTGGAGACGTCCATGGCCTTGAGCACCGAGGTCAGCACGTAGTCGGCCGTCGTCGGGTCGGTGTTGAACAGGTCGGCGTCAGCACCGATCAGTGCGATGTCCTTGCCGGAGTCCTTGATCGCCTGCAGGCCGGACTGGTAGATCGGGCCACCGACCGGGAACAGCACGTCGACGCCCTGGTCGATGATGTTGGTCGCCACGGTCTTGGCGTCCTGGTTGGCCTCGAAACCGCCCGTGAACGAACCGGTCTTGCCGTCCCAGCCGACGACCGCGACGCTCTTGCTGTTCTGCTTGTTGTAGTAGTCCACGCCCTGCTTGAAGCCGTCCATGAAGATGGTCACGGTCGGGAACTCCATGCCGCCGAAGGTGCCGACCTTGCCGGTCTTCGAGTAACCGGCCGACAGGTATCCGGCCATGAACGCGGCCTCAGCGGTGTTGTACAGCTGCGGCTTGACGTTGTCCGGCTTGTTGTCGCCACCGGCGTCGTCGACGAGGACGAACTTGGTGTCGGGGTTCGCGGTCGCGGCGTCGACGGTGGCCTGCGACAGTGCGAAGCCGACCGAGACGATGATGTTGCAGCCCTCACTGACCATGTTGTCGATGTTGGGTGCGTAGTCGGTCTCGGCGTTCGACTCCGCCTTCTTCAGCGGAACGCCGATCTCGGTGGCCGCCTTGTCGGCGCCCTCGAAGGACAGCTGGTTGAACGACTTGTCGTCGAATCCGCCCATGTCCGAGACGATGCAGGTCTGGAAGTCGGATGCGGCGGGCTTGTCGCTGCCGGACGGCTTGTCAGCAGGTGCCTGGCCGCAGCCGCTGAGTGCGAGGATGACGCCGGCGGCGAGGGTTGCGCCGATCAGCTTCTTGGTCGTTGAGATGGTCAACGTATGCCTCCCGAAGGTCGATCCGCGCCCATCGCGGATCGATCAAAGTTACCTAGTGTTTCGAACACACCACTGTATCGGGTGGCGAATGGTTACAAAGCTGAGATGATGTGCGCCCGCATCCGTTGGGCGCACCGCACTACAGCACGTCGCCGCGGCCGGTCAGCTTCAGCGATTCGACGACGCCCTTCACGCGCTGGGCGTGCTCGACGGTGGT
>JAITUD010000360.1 GCA_031286555.1 Microbacterium sp.
TGTTGTCGGTCAGACACTCGATCATCAGCGCGACGCCGTTCGGGCCGTAGCCCTCGTACATGATCGAGGAGTACTCGACGGACTCGCCGCCGATGCCGGCACCGCGCTTGACGGCGCGATCGATGTTGTCCTTGGGGACAGAGGTCTTCTTCGCCTTCTGCACCGCGTCGAACAGCGTCGGGTTGCCTGCGAGGTCGGGGCCGCCCAGCTTCGCCGCGACCTCGATGTTCTTGATGAGCTTGGCCCACGACTTGGCACGGCGCGAGTCGATGACCGCCTTCTTGTGCTTGGTCGTGGCCCACTTGGAATGCCCGGACATAAGTCTCCGCTCGTCTCGTCTCCCGGAGTCGCCTCCAGGGCATCGTCCATTCTAACGAATCGCGAACGTTCCGCCGTCAGCCCTCGAGACTGGTGAGACCCGACCGCGCCCGCGCGGCGTCCATCGCCGCGCTGGCGGGCAGCCGGACGGGGACGTCCAGCTCCGCCGCCGGCTGCCACACATCCCACTGCTCGTCGAGCGGCCACGCACCGGATGCGGCGAACTCGTGCACTGCGTGATCGGCGAGTGCACGCACGGCGTCGGCCTGTTCCGCGGTGAGCCGCCCCTGCTGCACGGCGGCCACCAGCTCGTCGGCATCCTTCACCCAGATGTCCTCGCTGCCGGGATGCCCGGCGTCGATCCAGAGGTCCAGGATGAGATCGCGGGAGAAGATGCCTGCGTCCTCTCCGCCGATCCGCCGATGCGGGAGCTCGAGGTTCACGTAGGCGCCTTCGGGTGTACCGTCCTCGGAACGGAAGAACCAGACCGACCAGGGCTTACCGGCAGGAGCCACGCGCACGACACCCGGGCCGTGCCAGTGCGACTCCTCGATGCGCCACGGCACGCTGAAGCGCTCCTCGAGGGGAACCTCCCGCGGTGAACGACCGTCCGCAGGAACAGACACGAGCCGCGCGGAGCCGGAGGGGATCCAGGCGACCAGTCCTCGCTCGTCATCGCGGACGACGCGCGCCGTCTCGACGTAGCGTCCGTACCGCCAGAGGATCGCCGCGCCCGGCGCGAAGCGCAGAGCATCCGCATCGGCGGACGCCACGGCCGCGTCGAACGCGGGGTCGGCGTGCGCCGCCGCGTCACCGTAGGCCGCAAGCAGGGCGATCGCGGCCTCGAGGGGCATCGGTCTCGGGGCGATCTCGTTCCATGCCTCTCCCCTGCGCCCGGTGAGGACGGCGCTTCCGCCGCTCGCGCTGACATCGGTCGCTCCGAGGGGAAGTCGCATGGCCTCACGCTACCGCTGCTAGCTTCGTGGACATGAAAGCGGGTGCCGACCGACTGCGACCGGCGTGGTCGTCTCTGCCCGTTTCCCTGCGAGCGCAGGTCGAAGAGGTCCTCGGCGGAGCCTGCGTGTCCGATCGCCCCGCGCACGGCGGGTTCAGCGCGGGCTACGCCGGGATCGTCCGCTCCGCCGAGCGTGCGGTGTTCGTCAAGGCGATCGCCGCGGACGGGCACGCGGACTCGCGCACATTCCTGCGTCGCGAGATCCGGATGCTGCGGGCTGCGCCCGTCGGACTCAGCCCGCGCGTGCTGCACGACATCGACGATGAGGACGGCACAGCGCTGATCCTCGAGGTCGTTCCCGGAGCCCATCCGGGCGAGCCCTGGACCGACGCGCAGCTGTGCGCGATCGCCGCGGAGATCGCGCGGCTCGCCGCCGTCACCGCGGCTGATGCGATCACCCCGGCCGAGCACTCGATGCTCCCGCACTTCGCACGCTGGAAGCAGATCGCGAACGACGAGGCTATCGCGGCGTCTCTGCCCCGCAGCCTGCAGCGGCGGATGCCGCAACTGCGGAAAATGGAGGAGTCCCTGCCCGCTGCGCTTGCGGGCACCGCGCTCGCGCACGGCGACCTGCGCGCCGACAACATCCTCATCGACGACGACCGTGCGCGGTTCATCGACTGGCCGCATGCCCGACGTGGCGTGCCCTGGCTGGACGGACCGCTGCTGGTCCCCTCCATCGAGGCCTCCGGCGGCCCGACATGCGCCGAGACCTGGCAGGTGCTTCGCGACCACGGCGCCCCGGCCGCGACCGAGATGCTGCCCGTCATCTCCGCGTTCGCCTCGTTCCTGTGGTGGAACCAGGCGCAGCCCGAGATCCCCGAGCTGCCCGGACTTCGGGCATTCCAGCGCGCCCAGGCGGACCCGATCCTGCGCTGGCTCGACGAGCTGCTCCGACCGATCGAGCGGGTGCGACAGGATTGAGGCATGCACCGATCGCAGAGCGCGTCGCCGGCCTCACGTGCGGCCGAGATCTCGGCTGACGGATCCTCGCCCGCTGACACGCTGCGCTACCTCATCCATCGCCCCGAGGACTACGACGCGGACCCGCAGAAGCGCTGGCCGCTCGTGCTCTTCCTGCACGGCGCGGGCGAGCGAAGCGCCGACCTCGACCTGGTAGCGACGCACGGCCCACCCAAGTTGGCCGACGCCGGGCATGAGTTCCCCTTCGTCCTCGTGACACCGCAGTGCCCGCAGGAGAGCCAGTGGGTGCCGGAGGTCACGACGCTGTCCGTGCTGCTCGACGAGGTCGCCGCCGCGCATCGGATCGACCCCGAGCGGGTCTACATCACCGGCCTCAGCATGGGCGGCTTCGGCACCTGGAGCATGGCGGTGCGCTACCCGGAGCGCTTCGCCGCCATCGCGCCGATCTGCGGCGGTCTGTGGATGCAGAGCGCGGCGCCGATCCGCGACATCCCGGTCTGGACCTTCCACGGCGAGGACGACACGGTCGTGCCGATCAGCTTCACCGAGGAGATCGTCGCCGAGCTCGAAGCACTCGGTGCGGAGGTCCGGTTCACGCGCTATCCGGGCACCGGACATGATGCGTGGACCCGCACCTACGAGAACCCGGAGTTCTACGACTGGCTGCTCGCGCATCGTCGCGCGGACTGAGCGACGAGCTCAGCCGCGCGCTGCGACCCGATCCAGGAAGCGCTGGTGGAAGCGCGGCTCGCCCGAGATCTCGGGGTGGAAGCTGATGCCGAGCAGGCCTCCCTGCTCGACCGCCACCACGCGACCGTCGGGCAGCGAGGCGAGCGTCGCCGCCGAGCGCCCCACCGCCTCGACCACCGGTCCGCGGATGAACGCGGCGTGCACGGGAGCATCGCCGAGCTCGGGCACGTCCAGCTCAGCCTCGAAGGACTCGGTCTGACGTCCGAAGGCGTTGCGACGGGTGAGCACGTCCAGGCCGCCGAAGGTCTGCTGGCCCTCGATGCCGTCGACGAGTTCGTTCGAGAGCATGATCAGCCCCGCGCAGGTGCCGAGCACCGGCATCCCGTCGGCGATGGCCGTGCGAATCGGCTCCTGCAGCCCGAAGGTGCGCGAGAGCTTGTCGATCACGGTCGACTCACCGCCCGGGATCACCAGGCCGGCAACCGTCGCGAGCTCCTCCGGCCGCCGCACGAGGACGACCTCGGCACCCAGCTCCGCGAGCAGGGCGGCGTGCTCGCGCACGTCGCCCTGCAGCGCGAGAACACCGACGCGCGGAGTGGTCACCAGCCGCGCTCGGCGAGGCGGTGCGGCGCGGGGAGGTCGGACACGTTGATGCCGACCATGGCCTCGCCGAGCCCGCGGGACACCTCGGCGATCACCTTCGGGTCGTCGTAGAAGGTCGTCGCCTTGACGATCGCCTTGGCGCGCTCGGCCGGGTTGCCCGACTTGAAGATGCCGGAGCCGACGAACACGCCGTCGGCGCCGAGCTGCATCATCATCGCGGCATCCGCCGGGGTGGCGACGCCGCCCGCGACGAAGAGCACGACCGGGAGCGTGCCGCTCTCCGCGATCTCGGCGACCAGCTCGTAGGGCGCCTGCAACTCCTTGGCGGCGACGTACAGCTCGTCCTTCGACAGCGCCCCGAGGGCCGCGATCTCGCCGCGGATCTTGCGGATGTGCTTCATCGCCTCGGAGACGTCGCCGGTGCCGGCCTCGCCCTTGGAACGGATCATCGCCGCGCCCTCGTTGATGCGGCGCAGCGCCTCACCGAGATTGGTCGCGCCGCAGACGAACGGCACGGTGAAGTCGTACTTGTCGA
>JAITUD010000407.1 GCA_031286555.1 Microbacterium sp.
CTGACGATGCAGGACGTCGCCAAGGCGATCATCGAGCAGCTCGCTCCCAAGAAGTGAGGCGATGCCCGCCGGCGCGCTGCGTCAGGCGGGCAGATCCTTGATCATGTTCGTGATCCGGATCGTCGAGCATCGGCGGCCCTGATCATCGCTGACCACGATCTCGTGCACGGTGATGCTGCGTCCCAGATGGATCGGGGTGCAGACGCCGGTCACCACGCCGCTGGTCGCCGATCGCGTGTGCGTCGCATTGATGTCGACGCCGACGGCCAGCTTCCCGGGGCCCGCGTGCAGATTCGCCGCCATCGAGCCGAGCGACTCGCCGAGCACGACATAGGCTCCGCCGTGCACGAGTCCGACCGGCTGGGTGTTCCCCTCGACGGGCATCGTGCCGACGCTGCGCTGGACCGAGAACTCTGTGAACTCGATCCCCATCTTCTCGGCCAGCGCGCCCATGCCGCGCTTCGTGGCCCATGCCAGACCGTCGGTCGTGCTCGTGTCGCTCACTCGTCCTCCTCGGCGCATGTCCGTCGCCCTCGTTAGGCTGACAGGGTGACGGACTCCGCAAAGCCTACCCTCATGGTCGTCGACGGCCATTCGCTCGCCTACCGTGCGTTCTTCGCCCTTCCGGTCGAGAACTTCACCACACGCGACAACCAGCACACGAACGCCATCTACGGCTTCCTGTCGATGTTCGTGAACCTGATCAAGGCCGAGCAGCCGACGCACCTCGCGGTCGCGTTCGACACCTCCCGGCACTCGTTCCGCACCGACGAGTACCCCGAGTACAAGGCGACCCGATCCGAGACTCCGAGCGAGTTCCGCGGTCAGATCCCGCTGCTCCAGGACTGCCTCGCAGCGATGTCGGTGCCCGTGCTCACCAAGGAGGGCATCGAAGCCGACGACATCCTCGCCACGCTGTCCGCGCAGGGGTCCGCACAGGGCTACGACGTGCTCGTCGTGTCCGGCGACCGCGACACCATCCAGCTCGTGAACGACAGGGTCACGCTCCTGTATCCGTCGGTGCAGGGCGTCTCGCAGCTCAAGCGCTACGACCCGGTCGCGGTGCAGGAGCGCTACGGAGTGCGCCCCGAGCAGTACCCCGACATCGCGGCCCTGGTCGGCGAGACCAGCGACAACCTGCCCGGCGTGCCCAAGGTCGGTGAGAAGACCGCGGTCAAGTGGCTGACCCAGTTCGGCACTCTCGACGAGCTCCTGGAGCGCTCCGGTGAGATCAAGGGTGTCGTGGGCGGCAATCTGCGCGACCACATCGACGATGTGCGTCGCAACCGCAAGCTGAACCGTCTTCTCACCGATGTCGAGCTGCCGCTCGGCCCCGCCGATCTCGCGGTCACCCCGATCGACGCGCAGGCCGTGCGCGACATCTTCGCGCGCCTCGAGTTCCGCACTCTGCTGCCGCGCGTGTTCGACGCCGTCGGCGCGCACGACGAGGATGCCGAGACCGCGGCGACCGTACAGCTGCCCGAGGCCGTCCAGGCCGATGCCTCCGAGATCGCGACCTGGCTGGCGGCGCAGGAGGGCGAGGTCGCGGTGACGCTCGTGCCCGGTGCACGTCCGACCCGTATCGGCGTGGCGACGGCCACCGAACTGCGCGAGTGCGACTGGGACGACGCTGCTGCCGCGGCGCTGCGCGACTGGCTGGAGTCCGACGCTCCGAAGGCGCTGCACGACGCGAAGCCGCAGGTGAAGGCGCTGACCGCCGCCGGCATCCGGCTGGGCGGTCTCGCCTACGACACCAGCCTCGCCGGCTGGCTGCTGCGGCCGAGCTTCCCCGACAAGACTCTCGGCGACCTGGTCGAGCGCTATCTCGGCGAGAAGCTGCCGGAGTCCGACCCGTCGCAGCTGGTGCCGGAGACCGACGGTGCGACCCCGTCGCAGGAGGCCTGGTTCACGCTGCGCACGGCGAACGCGCTGCGAGACGAGCTGCCCGAGTCCGTGGCATCCGTGCTCACCGACATCGAACTGCCCACGCTGCTGACCCTTGCCGACATGGAGGTCGCGGGCGTCGCGGTCTCGCACGACGTGCTCTCCACGTTCTCGGCGGAGCTCGGAGCACGCGCCGAGGGCATCGCGCAGGACGCGTACGTCACGATCGGGCGAGAGGTGAATCTCGGCTCGCCCAAGCAGCTGCAGGAGGTGCTGTTCGAAGAGCTGCAGCTGCCGAAGACCCGCAAGACCAAGACCGGGTACTCGACGGATGCCGCGTCGCTGGCCGACATCCAGGAGAAGAGCCCGCACATCTTCCTGGAGCAGCTCTCACAGCACCGCGAGGCGACGAAGCTGCGGCAGATCATCGAGTCGCTCGACAGCGCCATCCGCGACGACCACCGCATCCACACGACCTACGTGCAGACCGGCAGTCAGACCGGACGCCTGTCCAGCACCGACCCGAACCTGCAGAACATCCCGGTGCGCACCGAGGAGTCCCGTCGCATCCGCAGCGCCTTCCAGGTGGGCGAGGGCTACGAGACGCTGCTGACCGCCGACTACTCGCAGATCGAGATGCGTATCATGGCGCACCTGAGCGGCGACGAGGGACTCATCGAGGCCTTCAACTCCGGCGAGGACCTGCACCGCTTCGTCGGCGCGCGCGTGTTCGGCGTCGACCCGTCCGAGGTCACCTCCCAGATGCGCACCAAGGTGAAGGCGATGTCGTACGGCCTCGTCTACGGCCTGAGCGCCTTCGGTCTGTCCAAGCAGCTGCGCATCGAGCAGTCCGAGGCCAAGGGCCTGATGACCGAGTACTTCGCGCGCTTCGGCGCCGTGCGCGACTACCTCCGGGCATCCGTGATGGCCGCGAAGGAGGTCGGCTACACCGAGACGATCTTCGGACGCCGGCGCCCGTTCCCCGATCTGTCCAGCCCGAACCGCGTGCTGCGCGAGAACGCCGAGCGCGCGGCGCTGAACGCGCCGATCCAGGGCAGCGCGGCCGACATCATGAAGATCGCGCTGTTCCGCATCCACGATGATCTGCGAGAGCGCGAGCTGTCGTCGCGCGTGCTGCTGCAGATCCACGACGAGCTCGTGGTCGAGGTGGCACGGGGGGAGTGGGACGCCGTCGAGAGCATCGTCCGCGACCGGATGGGCGGCGCCGCCGACCTGTCCGTCCCGCTCGACGTGCAGGTCGGACGAGGCGGGGACTGGAACGAGGCCGCGCACTAGGCTCGAACCCATGACTGATTCACGCACGCCTACGGCGATCGATCAGGTCGCCGAGGAATGGGTCGACCGACTCGTCGAGCTGTCGCCGGTGCTGGCGACCTACATCGGCCGCAACGAGGCGAACGGACGCCTGGACGATCTGAGCCCCGAGGGGCACGAGAAGAGCGTCGAGGCGACCCGCCGCACGCTGGCGGCGCTGCAGAGGCTCGAGCCGGTGGACCACATCGACAGGGTGACCAAGGCCGACCTGTCCTCCGAGCTGGAGCTCGACCTCGAACTGCACGAGGCGCAGTGGCACCTGCGCGACCTCAACGTGATCGCCTCGGCGGCGCAGGACTTCCGTCAGGCGTTCGATCTCATGCCGACGGCGACCACCGACGACTGGTCCGTCGTCGCCGAGCGCCTCGCTGCGATCCCGCAGGCGCTGCGCGGCTACACCGCCACGCTGCGCGAGGGCATCGCGAAGGGCGTCGTGCCCGCGCGACGCCAGGTGGCTGAGGTCGCGACGCAGATCACCCGGTACACCGCGGACGACGGGTTCTTCGCGTCGTTCGTCGCCGGTGCCGCACCTGAGGACGGCCAGCTCCCGGCATCCCTCGCCCGCACGCTGTCCGACAACGCCGGCGCGGCGCGCGTGGCGTACGACCAGCTGCGCGACTTCCTCGCGACCGAGCTCGCTCCGGCCGCCGGTGAGGACGACGCGGTCGGCCGCGAGCTGTACGCCCTGAACTCGCGTCGGTTCCTCGGTGCGACGATCGACCTCGACGAGACGTACGAGTGGGGCCGCGAAGAGCTCGCCCGGATGATCTCCGAGCAGGAGTCGATCGCGAACGAGATCCTGCCCGGGGCGACCGTCGAAGAGGCGGTCGCGCACCTCGAGGCCGACGCTTCGCGTCGACTGGTCGGCACCGAGGCCCTTCAGCAGTGGATGCAGCAGACGAGCGATCGCGCGATCGCCGAGCTGGGCGCCACGCACTTCGACATCCCCGAGCAGATCCGCGAGCTCGAGTGCATGATCGCCCCCACCCAGGAGGGCGGGATCTACTACACCGGCCCGACGGATGACTTCTCCCGCCCCGGCCGGATGTGGTGGTCGGTGCCTGAGGGCGTCACGGAGTTCGACACCTGGCGCGAGCTCACGACCGTGTATCACGAGGGCGTCCCCGGTCACCACCTGCAGATCGCGCAGGCGACCTACAACCGCGCCGAGCTGAACAGCTGGCGCCGTCTGCTGGCCGGCACCTCCGGTCACGCCGAGGGCTGGGCACTGTACGCGGAGCGTCTGATGGAGCAGCTCGGCTACCTCGACGACCCCGCCGACAGACTGGGCATGCTCGACGGTCAGCGCATGCGCGCGGTCCGCGTGGTGCTCGACATCGGCGTGCACCTGCGCAAACCGCGCCTGGACGGCGAGGGCATCTGGGACCACGACTACGCGCTCGAGATGATGCGCCGCAACGTGAACATGTCCGACGAGTTCCGCCAGTTCGAGGTGAACCGCTACCTCGGCTGGCCGGGACAGGCGCCGTCGTACAAGGTCGGCCAGCGCATCTGGGAGCAGGTCCGCGACGCGTACCGAGCCGAGCGCGGAGCGGACTTCTCGATGAAGGAGTTCCACAAGCGCGCGCTCGACATGGGCGGCGTCGGCCTCGACACACTGCGCACCGCACTGCTCGGCTGAGAACCGAATCATGATCCGCGGGGATCATCCGGGAATGCCCGGGTGATCCCCGCGTTGCATTCGTGTGAATACGAAAGGGGCTTCATGGACGTGGAATTCGGACTCGGAACCTTCGGCGACATGTCGACGGCGCTCGACGGCACCCCGCTCAGCGGAGCACAGACCATCCGGAACGTCGTCGCTCAGGCGGAGCTGGCCGACCGCCTCGGTGTCGACTGGTTCGCGGTGGGGGAGCACCACCGCCCCGAGTTCGCGATCTCCGCTCCCGAGATGGTGCTCGCCGCGATCGCGGGCCGCACCCAGAGCATCAAGCTCGGCACCGCGGTGACCGTGCTCTCCTCGGACGATCCGGTGCGGGTCTACGAGCGGTTCGCGACCCTCGACGCGGTCTCGAACGGCCGTGCCGAGCCCGTGCTCGGCCGCGGATCCTTCACCGAGTCCTTCCCGCTGTTCGGCTACGACCTGCGCGACTACGAGGCGCTGTTCGAGCAGAAGCTCGACCTGTTCGCCGAGCTCGTGAAGGAGCAGCCCGTGACCTGGTCGGGCACGATGCGTCCTGCGCTCGAGAGCGCCGACGTGTTCCCCAAGACCGAGCACGGTCTGCGCCCTTGGGTGGGCGTGGGCGGCAGCCCCGAATCGATCATCCGCGTCGCGCGTCACGGCTTCGGACTCACGCTCGCGATCATCGGGGGAGCGGCGTTCCGCTTCAAGCCCCTCGTGGATCTCTACCACCGCGCCGTCGACCAGTTCGGCACTGAGCTGCGCCCCATCTCCGCGCACTCGCCCGGTCACATCGCCGAGACCGACGACCAGGCCTGGGAGCAGGCGTACCCGGGCTTCGAGGCCATGAACCGCACGATCGGCCGCGAGCGCGGCTGGGCGGCGTACAGCAGGGCGCAGTTCCAGAACGATGTCGGGCCGATGGGCGCCACCTACGCGGGCTCACCCGACCGGGTCGCGGCGAAGATGGCCGAGACGATCCGCACCCTCGGTCTCGGTCGCTTCGAACTCAAGTACGCCACCGGCACGATCCCTCATGAGCACCTGATGCGCAGCATCGAGCTCTACGCCACCGAGGTGGTGCCGCGCGTGCGGAGGCTGCTCGCCGACGACTGAGCGGGACGGCTCGGCGACGTCGTCCGTCCTAGGATGAAGGGATGCCCGACAACGTCGTCCCGAGCCGCCGCTCCCTGGCGTCGCGCCTCGACGCTCTTCCTCTCACACGCCGTCACGCGCGGATCCTGACCGGCTCCGGCATCGGCTGGGCGCTGGATGCGATGGACGTCGGACTGATCTCGTTCATCATCGCCGCGCTCGCCCAGCAGTGGGCGCTCACCCCGACCCAGCTGGGCTGGATCGCCTCTGTCGGCTTCATCGGCATGGCCATCGGTGCGAGCGTGGGCGGGCTTCTCGCGGACCGCTACGGGCGCCGGCAGGTGTTCGCCATCACTCTCCTCGTGTACGGCGTCGCCACGGGTGCCAGTGCTCTCGCGGCGGGCGTGACCGGCCTGCTCATCCTGCGTTTCGTCGTCGGGCTCGGCCTGGGCGCCGAGCTGCCGGTGGCCTCCACCTACGTGAGCGAACTCGTGCCGGCCCGCATCCGTGGCCGCCTGATCGTCGTGCTGGAGGCGTTCTGGGCCGTCGGCTGGACGGCGGCCGCGCTCATCGGCTTCTTCGTGATCCCCGCATCCGAGGACGGCTGGCGCTGGGCCTTCGCCCTCGGCGCGATTCCCGCGCTCTACGCGGTGATCGTGCGCTGGGGGCTGCCGGAGTCTCCGCGCTGGCTCGCCGGCCGCGGGCGGATCACACGCGCGCAGAAGATCGTCGAGACCTTCGAGAAGGATGCCGGGATCGTGCTGCCCCCGGCGATCAACAAGGAGCCCGACACGCGACCCGTCGCCGTGACGACGGCCGCTCGACTCGCGACCCTGTGGAACAGGGAGTTCCGGCTGCGCACCGCGAGCATCTGGCTGGTCTGGTTCTGCGTGAACTTCGCCTATTACGGCGCGTTCATCTGGATCCCCAGCATCCTCGTCACGGCGGGCTACGACCTGGTGCGCTCGTTCGGCTTCACGCTGGTCATCACGCTGGCGCAGCTGCCCGGCTACGCGGTCGCTGCCTGGCTGATCGAGGTGTGGGGGCGCCGCACCACGCTGTCGGTCTTCCTGGTCGGGTCGGCGGCATCGGCCGTGCTCTTCGGCACCGCCGACAGCACGGCCATGATCATCGGCGCCGGCATGGCGCTGTCGTTCTTCAACCTCGGGGCCTGGGGCGCGCTGTACGCGGTCACGCCCGAGATCTATCCGACGTCCCTGCGCGGAACAGGTGCCGGCTGGGCAGCCGGCGTCGGTCGGATCGCGTCGATCTTCGCGCCGCTGCTGGTTCCGACGATGCTCGGGGCGGGCGGCACGCCGTTGGTGTTCACGGTGTTCTCCGCGTTCTTCCTGGTCGCGGCCGTCGCAGCATGGGGACTCGTCGATCGCCGCGGCGCCGGCCTCGACGATCGCTGACCCGTCGCCGAAGGCGCAATAGGCTGGACCGATGGCAGCTGTGCGTTTCGTCGCGATCGGAGACTCGTTCACCGAAGGCGTGGGTGATGAGCTTCCCGACGGCCGCGTGCGCGGCTGGGCCGACATCGCCGCGCAGGGGTGGGCGGATGCGGCGGGCGAGACGATCGAGTACGCGAACCTCGCGATCCGGGGCAAGCTGGCCTGGCCGATCGTCGAGCAGCAGCTCGAGCCCGCGCTCGCACTGCGCCCCACGCATCTCTCGTTCAACGCAGGCGGCAACGACATGCTCCGGCCGAAGGCCGACATCGAGCACATCGCCGACTCGTTCAGCCGCGTGCTGCGGCGCTGCGACGAGGAGGGCGTGACGATGATCGTGCTCTCCGGAGCGAACCCGAGCGGGCAGCTTCCCCTGGGGAAGACGATTCAGGCCCGAGGCGACGAGCTGTCGGCGGCGGTGCTGCGGCGCTTCGAGGACCGCCCCGACGTGCTGCGGGCCCTGAACTGGCCCGACAGCGAGCTGTCCATGCCGCCGTACTGGTCTGAGGACCGGCTGCACATGAACGCCAACGGTCATCACCGGGTCGCGGCGCGGGTGCTGCACGCGCTGGGCTACGAGCCGCCCGCGCAGTGGTGGGCCGCCCCCGAGCACGGCGCCGCAGGGCCGACGGGTCTGCAGTACTACCGTGAGTTCGTCGGCCCGTGGATCAAGCGGCGTGTGACGCGGACGTCGTCCGGCGACGGCCGCGCCGCGAAGTACGCGACCTGGGTGGAACGGATGCCGCAGTGACGAAGACTGCCGGAAGGCGCCTGCCCCGGCGCATCCTGCAGCTCGTCGGCGGCGTGCTCCTGGCCGGCATCGGGATCTCGTTCATGATCCGCGGCGGCATCGGCGCGGCTCCCTGGGACGTGCTCGCGCAGGGCATCGCGACGCGGGTGCCGCTGACCTTCGGCACGGTCAGCGTGATCCTCTCGCTGCTGGTGCTCCTGGCATGGATCCCGCTGCGCCAGCGTCTCGGCGTCGGCACGATCGTCAATGCGGTGGGAGTGGGGATCGGAGCGGATGCCGGCTTCCTGTTCGTCCCCGAGGTCGACGCGCTCTGGCTGCGCATCCTGTTCTTCGTGATCGGTCTCACGCTGTTCGCGGTGGGCTCGGGCCTGTACATCGGTGCACGCTTCGGGCCAGGGCCGCGGGACGGACTGATGACGGGTCTGCACTCCCGACTCGGGTGGCCCCTGTGGCTGGCCCGCACGATCGTCGAGCTCTCCGCGCTGGCGCTCGGATGGATCCTCGGTGGCGTGGTCGGCATCGGCACGGTCGCGTTCGCGCTGCTCATCGGGCCGATGGTCCAGTATTTCCTGCGCCTCTTCGCGGTGCGCATGCCGGCGGACGAGACCGCGACCGACGAGGCCCCGGGGCGCACCAGAGGGCCTCG
>JAITUD010000435.1 GCA_031286555.1 Microbacterium sp.
TCGACCCGCGTCCGCTGCACGAGATCTATCTGCGCGGGTTCGAGCGGGTGGTCAAGGACGAGCAGCCGTGGACGGTGATGTGCTCGTACAACCGCATCAACGGCGTCTACGCCTCGGAGGATCCCTGGCTGCTCACCACCGTGCTGCGCGATGACTGGGGCTTCGAGGGCCTCGTCGTCTCTGACTGGGGCGCGGTCAACGATCGCATCGCCGGCGTCGCCGCCGGCCTCGACCTCGAGATGCCCTCCTCCGGTGGACGCACGGATGCTCAGCTCGTGGCCGCCGTGAGGGCCGGAGAGCTCGCCGAGAGCGTGCTCGACACCGCGGCATCCCGCGCTCTGGAGCTGGTGCGCAAGGCGGGCGAGCGGCCCGCGGTCGCCGGCCCCCTCGATGTCGACGCGCACCACGCGCTGGCGCGCGAGGCGGCGGGTCGCGCGATCGTGCTGCTGAAGAACGACCGCGGGATCCTGCCGCTGGCTCCTGCGCAGAAGGTCGCCGTGATCGGCGCCTTCGCGAGCGAGCCCCGCTTCCAGGGCGCCGGTTCATCGCTGATCAACCCGACCCGACTGGATGCTGCGCTCGACGCGATCCGCGAGGTCGGCGGGGACGCCGTCTCCTACGCTCCCGGTTTCGCGGTGCAGGGCGGCGCGATCGCGGCATCCGGTCGCTCGGCCGATGAACTGCGCGATGAGGCGGCGGCCGCGGCATCCGCCGCTGAGGTGGCCGTGGTGTTCCTCGGCCTGCCCGCCTCGCAGGAGTCGGAGGGCTTCGACCGCGATCACATCGATCTGCCGGCCGAGCAGCTCGCGCTGCTGGATGCCGTGCTCGCCGCGAACCCGAACACCGTCGTCGTGCTCTCCAACGGCGGCGTCGTGGCGCTGCCGTTCGCCGATCGCGTGCCGGCGATCGTGGAGTCCTGGCTGCTCGGGCAGGCCGGCGGCGGCGCCGTCGCCGATGTGCTGTACGGAGCGGTGAACCCGTCGGGCAAGCTGACCGAGACCGTGCCGCTGCGCCTGGAGGACAACCCCTCGTACGGGAGCTTCCCCGGTGAGCACGGACATGTCCGCTACGGCGAGGGTCTGCTGGTCGGCTACCGCTGGTACGACGCGAAGGGTCTCGAGGTCTCCTACCCGTTCGGCCACGGTCTGTCGTACACGACGTTCGCGTACGGCCCGGCCGAGGCGTCAGTGTCGGATGCCGGCGATGTCGTCGTCCGTGTCGAGGTGAGCAACACCGGCGGCCGCGACGGCCGCGAGGTCATGCAGGTGTACACGTCGCTGCCGGGCTCGACCGTGCAGCGTGCGCCGCGCGAGCTGAAGGCGTTCGCGTCGGTGTCCGTGCCGGCCGGGACGACCGTGCCGGTCGAACTGGTCGTGCGCCGGGAATACCTCGCATACTGGGACATCCGTGTCGACCGTTTCGTCGTCGAGGGCGGCGAGTACGCGATCGAGGTCGGCGCGTCCAGCCGCGACATCCGCTCCTCGGCCTCGGTGGTCATCGAGGGCGACGTCGTGCGCCTGCCGCTGGACATGAACTCGTCGATCGGCGAGGTGATGGCCGACCCGTTCGCCGGCCCGATCGTGCAGCAGGCGCTGGCGGGCCTGCTCGGCGGCGGCGCGACGGACGCGGCCGGCGCCTCGATGATGGAGGGCGACGGCATGGAGAAGATGATGGCGTCGTTCCCGATCGGCCGCATCGTCGGCTTCCCCGGCATCCCGGTCACGCACGAGCAGATCGCCGCGCTGATCGCGGGCGCGAACGCCGCCGCGGGCTGACCCGTCCTGCCATCCGGCACGGATGCAGGCAGTTCGAACGCCTGGCGGCGGGTTACCCGAGCAATCCGCCGCCAGGCGTTCGTCGTGCCTGCATCCGTGCCTACGGCAGCAGCGTGAACCCGGACTCGTACCGCGTCTTTCCGAGCGCGGCCATGATGATCTGCAGGAAGCCCATGGCCTCGAGTTCGCGTGCGCGCGTCAACGGTCCGACGTCGACAGCACGCATGCCGGCAGCTTCGATCAGCCCCGCGACCCGCACCTTCGCGTCGGCGTAGTCGCCTGCGTACAGCACGGTCGTCGGCGTCGTGCCGTTGGTGCCGCTGACCAGAGTGTCGCCCAGGTTGACGTTGAACGCCTTGACGACCGACACGCCCTCCGGGAGCAGCTTCGCGAGCTCCGCAGCAGTCGACGAGTCCGCAGGCGATTTCAGCTGATCGTAGGTGGAGAAGTCGATCGGGTTGCTGATGTCGATGACGACCTTCTCGCCGAGCTGGTCGCGGTAGTGCTCCAGGATGCCGGCATAGGCGCCGTACGGAACGGCGAGGACCACGAGATCGCCGGTGAGCTCGTCACCCATGACCCCGTACCGGAACCCCGGCCGCGCGGCCGACGTGCTGGTCGCACTGCGCTTGATGATCTGGACGTCGGCGCCGGCGCGCGTCGCGACCTCGGCGATCGCGCCGCTCATCTTTCCGCTGCCGATGATGCTGATCGAGGTCATGCGTACTGCACCTTCCTGAACCGGCCGAGCGCCTGCTCGGCCACCTTCTGCGCGTCGTAGTCGAACACCGCGCCCCGCCGGAAGTCGCGGCCCACGCGGATGTCCGCATCGCGCTTCGCGAGGTTCTGGAACTCGTACTGCGCGTCGAACATGGCACCGGCTCGGCGGGACCCGTTCTGCAGGATCGCGGTGCGCTGCATCCGGACGGCGGTGTACCGACGGAACGCCTCGGGGATGTCGGAGACGTCCTCCGCAGCGGCGAGGAACGTCGCCAGCGCCATGCTGTCCTCGATGGCCTGACTCACGCCCTGCCCCTGGTGCGGCAGCATCGTGTGCGCGGCGTCGCCCAGCAGAGTGATGGGACCGCGTGACCAGTTGCTGAGCGGTTCGTGGTCGAACAGACCCCACCAGAAGGTCTTGTCGATCCGGCAGATGAAGTGCTGCAGTCGTGGGTCCCAGCCGTCTCCGGAGAACTCGGCGGCGAGCTCGCTGACCTCTGCCGGGCCGGACCACGGCCCGTTCAGCGGCCGATCGCTGGGGATGCCTGCGACGAAGTTGAACAGCTTGCGCTGCTGCAATGGGTAGGCCATGAAGTGTCGGCTGTTCCCCATCCACACCTGACTGATCATGGGCCAGTCGTCGGGCAACCGGGATGCATCCATCACGCCGCGGTACACGATGTACCCGGAGTACACCGGATCGGGATGCTGGTCCACCGCCGCGCGGACGACCGAGTGGATGCCGTCGGCGCCGATGACGGCGTCGAAGTCCTCCTCCGCGCCGTTCTCGAAGGTCAGGTGCACACCGGCGCCGCGCTGCTCGACGGACTTCAGACGGTGCCCCAGGTGGACGATGTGCGGATCGACTGCCGACGCGAGTGCGTCGATGAGGTCGGGGCGGTACATCCCGATGTTCTGGTACTGCTTCGCCGTGTCCTCCCAAGCGGCGTCGGTGACCATGCCGCCCATGGCGTCGAGGTAGACGCCGTGCCCGTCGGGGACCGCGCCGACACTCCTGATCCGGTCGAGCACTCCCAGCCTGTCCAGCACCCGCGCGGCGTTCGGCGCGATAGTGACGCCCGCCCCCACCTCGCCCAGTCTGCTCGCCTGCTCGAACACGGTGACCTGGACCCCGGTGATCTTCGTCAGAGCGATGGCGGCCGTGAGCCCGCCCATCCCTCCGCCGACGATCGCGATCCTGGTGTTCCGACCTACCATCTCTTCTCCTTGACTGCCCCGCGCACGCCGTGCGCGTCCTTACCGAGTCCCCGCGAGCGCGTCCGCGCTCTCGCGGGACTCGAAGATCGTGGCTCCGGTCGCCTGCTCGGTCTCGTTGTCCGGACCGAGCGGGATGCCGGCGCGATCACGCAGACACAGCGTCGCCCCTGCTCCCAGCAGAGTGGCCAGAAGGAGGTAGGCCGAGACCGCGGCGGTCGTGCCGGTGTTGTTCAGCAGCATCTGCGCGATCATCGGGGCGAACGCTCCGCCGAGCACGGCGCCGATCGCGTAGGTGATCGAGACACCCGAGAAGCGGATGGATGCCGGGAAGATCTCCGCGTACCAGGCGGCCAGTGGGCCGTAGGTGAGGCCGAGCCCCGTGGAGATCAGCAGCAGGGCGATGTAAAGGCCGGGCAGGCCGCCGGCATCGACCAGCCAGAAGACGGGGAACACGATGACAGCCTGCAGCGCGAAGCCGATGAGGAACGTGTTCCGGCGGCCGACCACGTCGGCGAGATAGCCCGCCAGCAGCGTCGAGAAGAACCACACGGCAGCGGCGAAGACGGCTGCGACGAGCACCGAGGTGGTGTCGAGGTGCTGCACGCTGATCGCGTAGTTGTTGAGGAATCCGCCCGTCGTCATGTAGCCGAGCGTGCCGTTGCCCACGAACACGAGCGCGGCGAGCACCACCAGGTACCAGTGGCGCTTGAACAGCGTGACGATGGGAAGACTGGCCTGCTTGCCGCGCTTCGCGATCTCGGCGAACACCGGGCTCTCCTCGACAGAGCGGCGGATGACGAATCCGACGACGATCAGCACGATGCTCACCAGGAACGGGACGCGCCAGCCCCACTGCAGGAACGCCTCGCCGGGTGAGACGACGCCGGTCATGAGCGCCGTCATGCCCGACGCCAGCAGGAAGCCGAGGGGCACGCCGAGCTGGGGCCACGCACCGGCGCGGCCGCGACGGTCCGAGGGCGCGTGCTCGACGGCCATCAGCACCGCACCGCCCCACTCGCCGCCGGCAGACAGGCCCTGCAGGATGCGGAGCAGGAGCAGCAGGATCGGAGCGGCGATGCCGATCTGAGCGTAGGTGGGCAGAACTCCGATCAGGGTCGTCGCCGTGCCCATCAGTACGAGGGTCGCGACCAGCATCGCGCGCCGTCCGATGACGTCGCCGAAGTGGCCGGCGAGGAAGGCGCCGAGCGGCCGGAACAGGAACGAGATGCCGACGGTGGCGAACGAGAGCAACAGTGCGATGTCCTTGCCGGCGGGCTGGAAGAAGAGCTGGGCGAACACCAGGCCGGCGCTCGTCGCATAGATGAAGAAGTCGTACCACTCGATGGTGGTGCCGATGATCGTCGCGAAGGCGATCCGGCGCTGCGAAGTGACTGTGCCAGTGGCAGTCGAGGTGGTCATGGGCATCCCTAACGTCATTGTTCTGCCCCTGCGAAGGGGGCCGGGGGAATCGGGTCCTCTCATCGTCGACCAGCCTGGTCTGTGTGTAAATCACGGTTATCTGCGGATATAGTTCGGTTGAATTGAAGTAAGGACGAGCGAGGGCGACATGGCCGATGTGAGCCTGCGGCAGCTGGAGCTGTTCGCCGCGCTTCCGAACTTCGCCACGCTCAGTGCGGCGGCGTCGCACCTCCACATCTCCGAGTCCGCACTTTCTCAGGCGGTCACGAGCCTGGAGAAAGCCGTGGGCGAGCAGCTGTGCGTGCGGCGCAAGGCCCGCGGGCTCACCCTGACGCCGACCGGCCAGCAGTTCGCCGAGCAGGCCCGCAGGATCATCGCCGACACTCAGGAGCTGGTGCTGGGTGTCGGGAAGGGGCAGGAACTGCGCGGCCCCGTGAAGCTGGGCTGCTATTCGAGCTTCGCCACGCACGTGGTCCCCGAGCTGCTGGAGGGCTTCCCGAAGCGGCATCCGGGAGTCGAGCTCGAGATCGTGGTGGGCACGAACGAGGAGCTGCTCGCGGCGCTCGAGGGCGGGCGTCTCGACGTCGCGCTCATCTTCGACGTCTCGCTGCCGGTCGGCTACCGGCGTCGCAGGATCTACCCGACCGAGCTGCAGGTGCACCTGCACCCGGATCACCCGTTGGCGTCGGCGGAGTCCATCGATCTCGCGGATCTCGCGGACCAGCCGTGCATCCTCTACGACGTGGCCCCTGGAACGCGCAACGTGACGGACGCCTTCGCCGCGCGAGGCCTCGAGCCCCGGATCGTGGCGAAGGCCACCCAGCTCACCCTCGTCGACGCGCTCGTCGGGCGAGGCCTGGGCTACGGGCTGCTGATGTCGCGGCCGAACACGCTCCCTATGAGCACCGAGGGGCGACCGCTCGTGATCCGGCCCCTGGATCCGCCGGTCACCCGCTCGCACGTCGTGGGACTGTGGCCTGCCGACATGACGCTGACGCCGCGCGCATCGGCACTGCTCGACTTCGCCGTGGAGAAGTTCGGAGGAGCAGGATGAGTCGACGAAGGCCCGAGCTGCCGCCGAGCACGGGCGTGGTCTGGTCCAGCAGCATCCTCGATGCGGTGATCGCGGTGGCGATCGCCGGCGGGGTCGGCGTCGGACTCACGGCTCTGCTCATGCTGCTCGGCGGGATGAGCGGGATGGGCGACGCGATGAACGCGACCGCGCTGCGCCTGCTCTTGGTCACCGGGGTGACCGCAGCCGTCTTCAGCGCGCTGCTCGGGCCGGCGTTCTCCGCCGCGCACTTCGCGCGGATGCGGATGTACGACGGCGCTTCGGCAGGGTCAGCGGAGCTGCGGAACGCCGTCGAGTTCCGCGGGCAGGCCACAGCCACGCCCTTCTTCCCGCTGCAGGTGAGCCTGTTCTGCGTCGCGGGATTCACCGCGATCACGGCGATCGTCTTCGGAATCCTGTGGTCGCAGGGCCTCGTCTACCGGGTGGTGACCCTCGGATGCATCGCTCTGGTCGTCTTCCTCCTGCTCGCTGTGCTGATCACGCGCCTCATCACCCGCGGACGGGTCGCCGCCGCGATCGCCGCACTTCCGAAAGGCGCCGTCGGCGTGCACGGCCCGGCCAGGGTGCTCCTGTCGGACGACAAGACCAGCCGCAGCCTGCTGCGTGAACGCGATCGTCGGCTCCGAACCCCGTTGCACCGCGTGTGGGTGGTCGTCGGCTGGTGCTCGATCGCCGGCATCGTCGTCACGGCCGCGGCCGGTCTGCTGCGCGACATGACAGGGCGTGCACCCCTGACCGTCGCATGGCTGGTCCTGGCCGCCTGCGTGGTGGCCCTGATCGTGCTGCATCTCGCCGACTGGGTCGAACTCGCCCGCCTGCCGCGCCGGCTGCGCGGCCCGGCCCCCACGGATGCCGAGCAGGAGCGCGGCCGCTCCCTCACCATCGACCTGCGAGGCCACGCGGTCACGACGATGGCGGTGTGGACCCTCGTCGCCCTCTTCGCGGTCGGGGTCGCGTGGCCCGTCGTGCCCGGCATCGTGATCCTGTGGATGCTGGGAATGATCCTGCTGGTCTGGCTGCGGGCAAGGCTGGAGCGGATCGGACCCGGGCTGCGCGAGGAGTTCGGCTACGACGTGCCCATGGAGATCCCGAGCGACGGCAATTCCAACCCGGGCTTCTGACCGGCATCCGCGCGGATCATTGCCCTGTCGCCGGCGGTGCAGGACGATGTAATCGGACCTGAGTGAGGGAGAGACCATGCAACTGGGAATG
>JAITUD010000446.1 GCA_031286555.1 Microbacterium sp.
CATCGGACGCAACAAGAACGCCATCTCGAACCACTTCGACTCGGTGCCCGAGCTCGAGGTGAAGCTCATGGAGAAGGGCGACACCGGTCGCCTCGAGCGCGTGATGGCCTCGAGCGACATCGCCGACATCCACTTCGTCCGTCAGGGTGAGCCGAAGGGCCTCGGCCACGCGGTGCTGCGTGCCCGCACCCATGTCGGCGACAGTTCGTTCGCCGTGCTGCTGGGCGACGACCTGATCGACGAGCGCGACCCGCTGCTGGTCGAGATGATCGCCGCGCACGAGCGCACGGGGGCCGCTGTCATCGCTCTCATGGAGGTCGACCCCGCCAGCATCCACATGTACGGCGCGGCGGCCGTCGAACAGGCCGATGACGACGGAGTCGTGCGTGTCACGGGCCTCGTCGAGAAGCCTTCGGCCGAAGAGGCGCCGTCGAACCTTGCGGTGATCGGGCGCTATGTGCTCCCGGCATCCGTCTTCGAGGTCCTCGAGCGCACGCCTCCGGGCAAGGGCGGCGAGATCCAGCTCACCGACGCGCTGCAGGAGCTCGCGACCGCACCCGGCGGACCGGGAGTCGTGGGCGTGATCTTCCGCGGACGCCGCTACGACACCGGAGACCGCGTCGACTACATCAAGGCGATCGTGCAGCTCGCATCGGACCGCGACGACCTCGGTCCGGAGCTGCGGCCGTGGCTGAAGGAGTTCGCGGAGCGCCTCTAGGCGATCGCGCAGACGGCCATGCCCTTCGACACTCCGGCACCCCTGCAGCACGGCCCGATCGGGCTGCGTCTGGTGCGCTCGCGCGACGCCCGCATCCTGCAGCACGAACTGCTCGCGAACCGCTCGTGGCTGCAGCCGTGGGAGGCGACCATTCCCGGCGGCGTTCCGACGTTCGACATGCGCGTCGGCGTCCGCCGCCTGCTGCAGCAGTACCGCGACGGCGCGGGCTACCCGTTCGTCATGGAGTACGACGGTGAGGTCGCCGGCCAGTTGAACGTGTGGGGCATCGCCCGTGGATCGCTGTGCTCGGCGACGATCGGCTACTGGGTCAGCGAGCGCTTCGCGGGCAAGGGGATCACTCCGACCGCGGTGGCGCTCGCCACCGACGCGTGCTTCACGCAGTTCGGTCTGCACCGTATGGAGATCTGCATCCGGCCCGAGAACCGCGCCAGCCTGCGGGTCGTGCAGAAGCTCGGCTTCCGGTACGAGGGTCTGCGCCGTCGCTACATCCACATCGACGGCGACTGGCGCGACCATCACGCGTTCGCGCTCACCGCTGAGGATGTCCCGCAGGGTGTGCTGGCCCGGTGGCTGCAGGGCGGGGTGCCGAAGGATGCCGGGGCGGTGCCGCCCCTCCCGTCGGCACCCGGTGGCGATTCGCCGTCCCATCCGATCACCGGCTGATGCGACACGCGACGACGCTGCGCACGACGCACCGAGTCCGTCGCTTACCGTTGAGGCTATGAACGGGCCGGTTCTGAGTGGGGGAGTGATCGTCCTCGTAGCCGCGCTGCTGTGGATGCTCTACCTGCTGCCCAGCTGGCGCGGCCGCTATCAGTACAACGCCGCCGAGCGGAATGCAGTGCGGCTGAATCAGGCGCTCAGAGTGCTCGCGGAGACCAGCGAGACGCCCCAGGAGGTCCGCCTCGAACTGAACGCCCGCACGGCTCTCGCTCAGCAGAAGCTGGCGAAGCGCGTGCAGAACGAACGTGAGAACGCCGAGCTCGCCAGACTGCGCGATGAGCTCGCCGCGTCGCGCAACGATCCGGTGCTGCGCCGCGCGCGTGCCAGGCGCCGGACGCGTCAAGTGGCGCTCGGGGTGCTGCTGCTCGGACTCGGTATGGCCGGTGTCGGCGGATGGCAGCTCGCGACGGCAGGAGGCATCGGCTGGCTGATCGCCGGGGGAGTGACCATTCTCACCGGCATCCTCGTGCTGGTGCAGATGGCCCGCGTCGCCGCGCGCGCATACCGAGGAGTCGTGGCCCCCGCGGTGGAGCGCGTCCGCGTGTCGCCGCCTCTGCATGACCAGGGAGCCGCGACCTGGACGCCCAGGCCGGTGCCGCAGTCGATGGCGCAGGTCGCCGGCTCGCGCACGCAGCTGGCTCAGGCACAGCTGGAGGCTCAGGAGGAGCTGCGGCGCGCGGCGCGGCGCGAAGAGCTCCGTCGACGCGCCGAGGAGATCGCTCCGC
The DNA here is from genome assembly GCA_031286555.1 of Microbacterium sp. GTDB lineage: Bacteria > Actinomycetota > Actinomycetes > Actinomycetales > Microbacteriaceae > Microbacterium. The sequence continues at coordinate 2,188 of JAITUD010000446.1, forward strand.
CGGAGCCGGTGCGTCTGCCGGCAGCCGAAGCATCCTCGCCGTACGCGCAGATGGGTTTCGTCGACGACGCGGAGATCGAGGCTCATGTGCGTCAGCTGCTCGAGCGGCGTGCGGCCGGCTGAACACGTGATAGTGTTGCTGAGTCCTCGGGCCCATGGCGCAGTTGGTAGCGCGCTTCGTTCGCAATGAAGAGGTCGGGGGTTCGAATCCCCCTGGGTCCACCAGACAGAGAAGCCCCGGCAGTCGCCGGGGCTTCTCGCATATGCGGGAGCAAGGCAGAACAGAACGGGTGCGATCCGTCATGTTCTTTGCCAGGATCGACCTATGTCGAATGACGCACCTGCGGGTTGGTACACGGACGAGGACTCCGGACGGCTTCGATACTGGGACGGTTCCACGTGGACGGCGCAGGTGTCGCCCATCACCGGGGCGCAGGCCGCTCCGGTGAACGCGACAGCTCCCTCCACTGAATCGGATGTTCCGCCCCGCAGCGTGATCGGCTTCGTCGGCATCGCATTGGCCGTACTGGGATTCGTCGGCGTGTGCCTGCCATGGACCCTGCCCGAGCTTCTCGGCGGGCTGGTCCTCCTCGTCGGCTTCATCCTGTCGATCGTGGGTGTGTTCCGCCGTCCTCGGTGGGCGGGGATCGCCGGCATCGTGATCAGCGTCATCGGCACGCTGGCCGCGGGGGCGCTCTTCATCCAGGGATTCGTCACGAGCTTCTAGTGCCGTGGCGGGTGGGGCGGGGCGAGGAGTGCGCGACGCGCCCGAGATCCGGGCCGGATTTGCCGGATGCCGGGGATCCGCGTAAGTTATTACCTGTTCGCCCCAAGCGGTTGAGCGAAAGGCCGGAAGGCCCAGCTCCCCTCCAAGCGGCGGACATGCTTCCTCCTCCTTCGATTCGTCGGTTTGACAGATCGGGTGAGATGGATAAGATAGTGAAGTTGCCCTGCGCGTCTCCTCCAGGTTCTGGTGGGTGTGTGGGTGCGTCCGATCCTTGAGAACTCAACAGCGTGCACTTGTCAAATGCCAAATAACCTCGACTCCAACTTTGGTTGGGGTGAGATTCCTTTGGATCAATTTATATGGATGTCAGCAATGATG
>JAITUD010000475.1 GCA_031286555.1 Microbacterium sp.
CGCAGGAACGGCAGCGCGACGGAGAACAGCCGCAGCGCGGTGTCCAGCAGCCGCTGCGTGCGACGGTGGTCCTCACTGTCGTCGTACGTCCAGCGCAGCACGAGGCCGAGGTACAGCACGAACAGCGCATCCGGCATCCGGCTCGCGATGTCGTCGGGGATGCGGTGATCCGCGCCGTCGATCGCCCGCCGGATCAGGCCGACCGTCAGGTCGCGTGCCGGCGAGGACTCCCTCGACAGCGGGTTGATGGGGGAGTCCGGCGCGATCATCGCGCTGAGGAATCCTGGGGCGACCTTTCGGTACGGCTCCAGGTTCGCGAGGCCCGTCTCGAACACGATGCGCAGCCGGTCGACCAGCCCAGTGACGCCTTCCAACAGCGGCACGGCGATGCGGGCGTGATCGCTCTGCACCTGCTCGTACAGCTCCTGCACCAGATGCGTCTTCGAGGGGAAGTAGTAATAGGCGTTCCCGACCGACACCCCCGCTTCGGCGGCGATCAGCCTGATCGTCGTGTCGGGATAGCCGCGCTCGATGAACGAGGCGATGGCGGCGTCCTTGATCCTGCTGCGGGTCTGCTCCGCCTTCGGAGTGAGCTCGGAACTGAACATGTTCAAATACTATCCGTCAACAGCCAGCAGGGGTAGCCTCCCGACTCAGTTCAGCGCGTGCAGTGCGGCGGCGGCCTCCGGCGCGCGATCCGTCGACCGAAGGGCCTCGGCCATGAGATACCCGTCGGTGAGCGCGTCCCCGGTGATCATCACCCGCACGAGTTCGACGCCACAGGCGTCCCGGATCTCGGCCCCGCATGCGGCCAGCACGCGCGTGTTGATCTCGTCGTTGTGCGGCAGGTCCTCTCCGTCGATCCGCCGCACGGCGTCGCGCAGCGCGGCGCCGACGAGGTTGGATGCGCGCTCCTTCACGTTCACCACGTCGAGCTCGAAGACGCGCAGATCGTGTCCCGAGGGGATCGGCCGCCACTCGAAAGAGGCGTGCACGCGATGCTGATGCCCACCCGCGCCGGTCAATTCCCGCGCGGGCAGGTCGGTCGCCCGGCAGCGCACGTCCACGAGCTTGTACCAGTAGAAGAGCGGGAACGCGCCGTGGGAACCCGGTCGCAGCACCACGACCTCGCCGGCGCTCTCCGGGGAGCCCTTCGGCTTGCGGATGATCGGCTTCCCGTTGCGCGTGCGGATCGCGGTCCATCCCTCCTCGACCGTCACGATGAAGAGCTTCAGCAGAGCCGGGACGACGAGCAGGACCGTCAGGAACATGGTGCCCGTCTTCAACAGGCTCATCGTCCCCTTGGCGCTCATCATGGTCAGGAGCATGTCCATGCCCCCACTGTGCCCGCCGGCACGCGCCCCGGAACGCAAAAGGTGCCCGGAACAGGAGCTGTTCAGCCGGCGTTCTCCGAGAGTTCCGCCAGCGTCCTGGCGACGAGCTCGGCGACAGGGGCGAGCACCGCGGATCGTTCATCCGGCACCAGCCCGATGCGCGAGCGGCGATCCATCACGTCGTCCGCCGTCAGCGCCAGCTCGGAGCGCACGGCCGCGACCACGTCGCCCCGAGTCAGTGACAACCCGTCCACCAGTGGTTCCGAGGGCGCGACGGCGGTGTCCACCAGTCGAAGCGACGCAGTCCGACTCGGGCGCTGCGGCAGGCCGCGCAGCCGCGCAGCGAGGTCCACAGCATCCTCCGCCATCCGCCGGTACGTGGTCAGCTTGCCGCCCAGCACCGACACGAAGCCCTGATCGGATGCCGCGACGAGGTGCTTCCGCGAGACGTCAGCCGAGGAGCCCTCGCCGCTGTCGACGAGCGGGCGGAGCCCGGCGAATGCACCGCGCACCCGGTCGCGCCCGATCGGCTCCGCGAGCAGCCGGTTCACGCTCTCGAGCAGGAACCCGATCTCAGCCTCGGTGGGCTCCGCCACCCGCGGCACCGGACCAGGGGCATCCTCGTCGGTGAGTCCGACGATCACGCGCCCGTGCTGCTGCGGCAGCGCGAAGACGTATCGGCTGATCGAGCCCGGATGAGGGATGGTCAGGGCGGCCGCCGGATGCCCGAGGTCCGCGGCATCCAGCACGATGTGCGTTCCGCGGCTCGGCCGTACCGCGATCGCCGGATCGAGCATGCCCGCCCAGACTCCGGTGGCGTTGACGACGCTCCGCGCGCGGAGTTCGAACCGCTCGCCGGTGAGCCCGTCCTCGAGGGTCGCCCCGTCGCCGCGCACCGTGACCGCGCGCACGCGGGTGAGGATGCGTGCGCCGAGACTCGCCGCGGTGCGCGCGACGGTGACCACGAGCCGTGCGTCGTCGACGAGCTGACCGTCATAGGACAGCATGCCGCCGCGCAGCCCCTGCGTGGCGAGAGCGGGCACCAGTCGCTGCGCCGTGCGCGCCGACACGGCCCTCGGCCCCGGCAGGGTCTTCCGCGGCGTGTGCGCTCGCATCCGCAGCAGGTCGCCCATCAGCATCCCCACCGCGCCCGCCGAGCGCTGCGAGAACGTGATGCCGGGCGCGAACGGCAGCAGCTGCGGGAGCGGATGGATCAGATGCGGCGCGATCGCGGTCATCAGCAGGTGCCGCTCGAGCGCGCTCTCCTTCGCCGTGGCGACGTCTCCTGTGGCGAGGTAGCGCAGGCCGCCGTGCACGAGCTTGGAGCTGAACCTGCTGGTTCCGAAGGCGAGGTCCTCGGCCTCGACGAGCACGACGCTCAGGCCGCGCGAGGCGGCATCCAGTGCTGTGCCGACACCGGTGATGCCGCCGCCCACGACGAGGACGTCGACGGTCTCGTCAGCGGCGTGCGCGAGCTCGCTCCGGCGCCGCTCGGCGTTGAGATCGGCGGATGCGGCGGTCATGGTCGCAGCAGCCCGTCCAGCGCGGCGCGCAGCTCGCGCTCCCAGGCGTCCTCGTCGATGAGCTCGGCGACAGTGCCGTGCGAGAGCACGGCGGATTGGGCGACGAGCAGCAGCATGACCGCGATCTCCTGCGCGGGCGCCGTGCGCACGGTGCCGCCGCGCTGTGCGGCGTCGATCGCCTGCGCAAGCCAGCCGATGATCATGCGCTGACTCGAACCGACCCGCTGCAGCGTGTACCGCGTGAACGCCTCGGGCTCCTCGGTGAGAAGTCGTCCGTACACGTCGTCGCCGCGGAAGAGGCGGATGAAGCGCAGCACATCCTCGACGACGTCGTCGCGATCGCGGTCGCGTGCGGGGAAGCGGGCGAGGATGCCGGCGGCGCGGCGCAGCAGCGCCGTGCGGACGACATCGTCGGCGTCGCTCCAGCTGCGGTAGATCGTGGGCCGGCTGACCTCCGCGCGGCGCGCGAGCTCGGCGATGGTCACGTCGTGCACGCCGCGGCGCACCATGACCTCGTCGGCGGCGTCCAGGATGCGGCTCTGCGTGGCATCCCAGGTCGGCAGCTGCACGGATGAAGTGATCTCTTCGAGTTGACGTTCTTCCACAATGTGTCACACTGTAACGCATGATCGACGAAGACGGCAGAGTCGCCGAAGACGCGCCGATGCGCTGGAACGGCTGGGGCGACCCGGCCAAGGAGAAGGACCTTCCGCGCGCCGTGCGCACGCTGCTGCCTCTGCTGCTGGGGCGGATCCGCCGCCCGGGACCCGCCGTCCTGCTGCCGGACGTCGTGGTCCCGGCATCCGCTCTGACGGCGGAGGACCTCGCCGCCTTCGGTGCCGTCGTCGGTGCCGAGCACGTCGACGTCTCGCTCGAATCGCGCGTGCGCCACGCGGGCGGCCGGTCGACCCCCGATCTGCTGCGACGCCGGACGGCGCATCAGGACGCCCCGGATGCGATCGTGCGCGCCGGCAGCCACGCCGACGTGGTGGCCTGTCTGACGATCGCCGTCGAGCGCGACCTCGCCGTCATCCCGTTCGGCGGCGGCACCAGCGTCGTCGGCGCGCTCGACCCTGAGCGCGGGCGCCATCGCGGCGTCGTCAGCCTCGATCTGCGACGGATGTCGGGGCTGATCGCCCTGGACGAGATCAGCGGCGAGGCGACTCTGGCGGCCGGCACCACCGGGCCCGACGCCGAGGCGCTCCTCGGCGCCCGCGGGTACGAGCTCGGCCACTACCCGCAGAGCTTCCGCTACGCGACCATAGGCGGCTTCGCGGCCGCGCGCTCGTCCGGGCAGAACTCGGCCGGCTACGGCAGGTTCGAGACCATGGTCACCGGTATCCGCGTGGCGACGCCCACCGGTGAGCTGGACCTCGGTCGTTCCCCGGGGTCGGCCGCCGGTCCCGATCTCGTGCGCGTCTTCCTCGGTTCCGAGGGCATCTTCGGTGTCATCACGGAGGTCCGCGTGCGGGTGCATCCGGTGCCCCGCGAGCGGGTCTTCGAGGCGTGGACGTTCCGCGACTTCGCCTCCGGAGCCGACGGCCTGCGCCGCGTCGCCCAGCACGGCGGCGGTCCGACCGTCATCCGGCTCTCCGATGAGGCCGAGACCGCGGTGAGCCTGGCGCAGGTGGGCAAGATCGGCAGGCTGCTGGCCAAGGGGGCGAGCGTCATCACCGTCTACGAGGGCGACGGCATCGCCGAGCGTCGCGCGCGCACCGCGGAACTGCTCGAGCAGTCCGGCGGCACGTCGAGCGGGCAGGGAGCAGCCGAGGACTGGCTCGAGGGCCGCTTCGACGGTCCCTACCTGCGCGACTCCCTGCTCGACGCCGGCGTGTTCTGCGAAACGCTCGAGACCGGGACCACCTGGTCGAACCTGCAGGGCCTCCGCGATGCCGTCGAGCGCGCCCTGCGCGAGGGGTTCGCCGGTGAGGGAGCGAAGAGCTACATCATGTGCCATGTCTCGCACGTCTACCCGACCGGGGGATCGCTGTACTTCACCGTGCTCGCAGGCCTGCGCAGCGAACCGCTGGAGGCCTGGCAGCGGGTGAAGTCCGCCGTGAACGACGCGATCATCGCCGCCGGCGGCACGATCAGCCACCACCACGCCGTGGGGCGTGACCACGCAGGCTGGCTCGAGCAGGAGATCGGCGAGACCGGTGTGCGCATCCTGCGCGCGATCAAGCGGGAACTCGATCCCACCGGCATCCTCAACCCCGGCGCCGTGATCGCCGAGCAGGACTCCTGAGGTGGGCGATCACATCGCCCTGCTGGCCAACCCGCACGCCGGTAAGGGGCGAGGGCACGATGCCGCGGATGCCGCACTCGCGCACCTGCGTGCGCGTGGCGCCGAGGTGCGGACCTATGCCGGACGTTCCGCGAAGGAGACCGCCGCGCTGGCGGCACGGGCCGTCGCGGCGCATCCGCGCGTGCTGGTCGTGGTCGGCGGCGATGGCACGCTCTCCGGCATCCTCGATGCGGTCCGCGGCGCGGACGTGCCGATCGCGCTGGTCGCGGCGGGCACGGGCAACGACCTGGCCCGCGCGCTCGGGCTTCCCCGGCATGATGCGGCCGCCGCGGCGGAACTCGCCCTCACCGGCGTCGCGCGCCGGATCGACGTCGGCGAGATCCGAACTCCCGGCGGCAGCACCCCGTTCCTCACCGTCGCGGCGCTCGGCTTCGACGCCAAGGTCAG
>JAITUD010000511.1 GCA_031286555.1 Microbacterium sp.
GCCTCGCCGTGGCCGCGGTCCTCGCACACGACACGACGGATGCCGCGGATGCTGCGCGCCTGGTGTCGGCCGACTTCTACGGAGCCCACCACCTGCCCCGCGTGCACATGCTCGCCGAGCCCGTCGCGGCCGGCGAGGTCGCGTAGGACAGAACGAAGGCGCGGCACCGAGGCGATCGGAGCAGCGCCTTCTGTGTGCGATCAGGACGCGTCGCTGCTGACGACCTGTGCACGCAGCGGCATGAGGGCGCCGGCGACCTCGCCGATGGTCTCGGAGTCGACGCCCGCCTCGGCCAGCGCGGTCGCGGCGTGCCCGATCACGCTGTCGAAGTCGACGTCGGTGATGCCGCGTCCGGCATGTGCGGCATCCATGTCGAGCCCCTGGTAGGCGTTGGGACCGCCGGTCGCCGCAGTGAGGAACATCGCCATGTGCCCCTTCTGCTTCGCGAGCCGGGTGTCGACGAAGTAGGGGGCGAGCGACTCGTCGGCCATGATCAGCTCGTAGAGCCGGTCGACGACGCCGCCGATCCCTGCGCTCTCGCCGAGCTGCTGATAGAGCGACTGTGCTTCCGTCATGGTTCAGTTCTCCGATCGTTCGGGTGGGGGATACGGCGGAGTCGGGGGATGCTCCGCCGCCAGTCGAACGGATAGACGCTAGCGGCTCGTGGGGGAGCGCGCCAGGGCTTCACCCCGGGCGGGTGATCAGTCCGCGTCGTCCTGCAGGCGCAGGGCGCCGGCACCCTGCGTTCCGAGGGCGTCATCGGGGTTGAGCAGCCGGCAGGCCCGCATCGACAGGCATCCGCAGCCGATGCATCCCGTCAGCTCGCGCTCCAGGCGCTCGATGCCCTCGCGGCGCTTCTCGAGCTCGCGCTTCCAGCGCCGTGAGGCGCGCGCCCACTCCTCGTGACTCGGTGTGCGCGTGAGCGGGACGTCGGCGAACGCCTCTTTGACCTCCGACAGCGGCAGGCCGAGGTTCTTCGCGACTGTGATGAGCGAGACGCGGCGCAGCATGTGCCGGGCATAGCGGCGCTGGTTGCCGGGCGTGCGCGTGGAGGCGATCAGGCCGAGGCTCTCGTAGAAGTGCAGCGCCGAGGGCGCGACGCCGGTGCGGCGGCTCATCTCGCCGATGGTCAGCGGCTCGTCAGGGGTGTGCGCGGACTCTGCGGGCATGGGGGACTTTCGCTCGATTTGACCTCAAGGTTACTTGAGGTTTTACGCTTGAACTGTGACTCGAGTGAAGAACGTCCTCCGATGACCTACGTGATCGCGCTGCCATGCGTCGATGTCAAGGACAGGGCCTGCGTCGACGAGTGTCCGGTGGACTGCATCTACGAGGGCGAGCGATCGCTCTACATCCACCCCGATGAATGCGTGGACTGCGGCGCGTGCGAGCCGGTGTGCCCGGTCGAGGCGATCTTCTATGAGGACGACCTGCCGGAGGAGTGGGCTGACTACTACAAGGCCAACGTCGAGTTCTTCGACGAGATCGGATCGCCGGGTGGCGCGGCGAAGACCGGCGCCTACGACTTCGACCACCCGTTGATCGCCGCCCTTCCGCCTCAGGCGGTGGCCGAATGAGCGCGCCCGCCGTGACCGTGACGCCAGGCGCACCGGTCCCCTCCGAGGTCGGCGAGGCCATGAAGGCGGCGTTCCGCAGGCATCCCGCCGGGGTCGCGATCATCACCGCGATGACTCCGACCGGCCCGGTCGGCCTGACCGCGTCGAGCGTCGCCTCGGTGGCGGTCGACCCTGCCGCGATCGTGTTCTCGGTGACCCGTGCGACCGGCAGCGCCGGGGCGATCCTCGCAGCCGACGGCTTCGTCGTGCACCTCATCGACGATGACCACTCCGCGCTCGCGCAGAGCTTCGCGGTGAGCGGCTCCGAGCGCTTCACTCCGGAACAGGGGTGGGACATCCTGCCCACCGGCGAACCGCACCTGCCCGCGGCGCGCGTCGCGCTGCGCTGCCGTCCGCTGCAGACCGTCGCCGTCGGGTCATCGACGGTGGTCATCGCCGAGGTCGTCGAGGTGATCGCAGGCCGCGAGAGCCGCCCGCTCGTCTACGTCGACCGCGCGTTCCACGCGCTCCCGCACTCCGACTGAGTCGCGGTCGCCGGCGCTCCGTATGGATCTGCACCTCCTCCGTTCGGGAAGCGTGAGGACGCGTTCACGGACGAGGGGCCGCGGCGTAGACCGGAGGACGTGACCCTCACTTCGATCCTTCCCACTCTCCGCGACAGCATCCCCCTGCCCATCGACCACTCGCGCTGGCCCGCTCGGTCCGTGGCACTGCTCGATGACGTCACCGTCGCCGCGATCTCGCTTCGGCGCTATGCGGACCTCTGCGGTACGCCCTGCGTCTGCACGGCTCCCGCGGTGATTCCCCTCTCGGGTGGGATGCCGTCGCCGGATGGGTCGACGACGGTCGTGGTCGCCACGGTCGTCGACTCGCGGGACGGAGTGCTGGCGCTCGACGCGCGCCTCGAACACCTGTCGCCGGACTGGGGCGAGATGCGCCTCATCGGTCGGATCTCCCACGCATACGAGCAGATCTTCCGCCTCGCAGGCACAACACGCGTCCTGGTTTCGATGCCAGGCGACCTCACCGCCGGTGATCGGATCGCCGTCCCCTGTCCCGGATGCCGCACGCTCGGTGAAGTCCGCCGGGGAACGGCTCGGTGACGGGATGCTGCTCCACGCCGTCACCCGCGCCGCGCGATGCGCCCGGATGCACGCCGCCTTCTTGGCGGTTCACCCCGATCAGCCCGACCGGGAGCTGGAGGCCGAAGCCGCGCAGTTGAACACCGAACCCGGCGACTGAGGCGTTCGCGTCAGTGCCGGGTTCCGGCGATCACCGCGTCCACGAGCTCCGCGAGCGTTCCGAATGAGGCGTCGAACCGGTCTTCGGATGCCGGTGCGTCGCCGCCCGGTCGCGGCACGTACGTCGTACGCATCCCCGCCTGCTGCGCGCCCCGCAGGTCCCAGGCGTGCGCGGCGACCATGAGGATCCGCTCCGGCGGCACGCCGGCGTCGTCGATCGCTGCCCGGTAGACCGCGGCATCCGGCTTGTAGGCGGAGACCCGCTCCGCTGACACGGCCCGATGCCAGCGCAGGTGCGCGTGACGACCGAGCGCCTCCAGGGTCGCGGCATCCGCATTCGACAGACCGAGTACGGTCACTCGCTCGGCGAGCCGCGAGACCTCGGCGGCGCTGTCGTCCCAGGCGGGGAGACGTCGAGTGGCTGTCGCGAGCTCAGCGGAGCCGGCGGCGGCCGCCGCTTCGGCGTCGATCTGCGAGGAAGGCGCATAGGGGCGCTCGCCGCGGGCGATCCGCTCCTGCTGTTGGCCGACGAACCTCTGCCAGTCCGCAGCGAGCAGGTCCGCGTCTTCCGAGCCGGTGGCCGCAGCGATCTGCGCCGCCAGCCCGCCCGGCTCATCCACCAGCGTGCCGAGCACGTCGAACACGACGACCTCGATCCCGTCGAGCACCTGCGTCATGGCATCCGCCTTCCCGTCACCCGGGACAACAGCGACGCGCGCTCAGGGCTTCCTTCAGCGGGAGCGGCGGATCAACTCCTGCAGAGCCATCCCGTATGCCTCCGCAGGGTCGGGATGCTCGAAGGTCAGTCGTTCGCCGGCGATCTCGATCTCGACCTCGAAGGAGTCCTCGAGACGGACCAGCCGGCGGAAGGTGCGCCGCAGCAGATCGCGCAGCTGATCCTCGCGCGGCAGCCACACGGCGTCCGCGACGGCGACGGCATCCAGCGCCCATTCGGTCGTCCCGTTGAAGGCGAGGTTCGTGCCGCCGGTCGCCGGCCGCGCTTCGATCGTCATCGCACTCACCGTGAAGACGTCGGCCTCCGCCTCGAGCTCGACCTCGTCCGGCAGATCGAGCTGGAAGCGGTCGCCCTCGGCGGGATGCCAGACGAGGCCGCCATCACGCAGGGCTCGCGCGAGTTCGCGGGAGATCATCTCCCCACGCTATCCGCGTGCTGCCACACATGCACGGACGGGGAGGGTCTCCTATGCGTCGAGCATCGGAGTCGCGATGTCCCTCGCGATGCCCGTGCCGATCGTCAGCAGCGCGACGGCACCGACGCCGACGAACGGAACCCACCAGCTCGGCCTGCCGGCAAAGGCGCACCAGGCCGTGCCGGTCGCGGACAGGATCAACAGAACGACGCTGCCCCAGATCTGTGCTTGCGTGCTCGCAGCGGCAAGGGCGTAATCGCAGCTGTCGCCACATCCTGCGATGCTCAGCGCCCCCATGATGTGAATCATGAACGCGACATAAGACGCCGCTGCCTGGACCAGAAGGTAGCCGATGGCGGTGCCGATGCCGCTCAAAGCGCGGCCGGGACCGGTGCGCGTGTTCTGCGCATCATCGATCATGATCGATCCTCCGCCGGTCCCAGTGTCCGAAAGCTTAGCGGCGCGGCATCATCGTCGCCTCGGGAAAAGATCCGTGAACACACGGAGAACAGGGCAGGATGAGACCAGATCATCCAGCCTGGGGGCAGCCATCAAGACACACGACGACGTGACAGACGACCTCGCCGACCTCGCCGGGCTCTTCCAGGGACAGCAGAACGCGACCGAGGCCGACCGCGCCGCCCGCGGCAGAGGCGGACGTATCGCCCTGCTGGTCACCGCGATCGTCCTCGTCCTGGCCCTCGCCGGCGCAGGCGGGTACGTCTGGTGGGCGCTGAACGCGTCGCTGCCGCAGCCGGTCACCTCCTCGCATACGCCCGACCCGCCGGCATCCGCAGCCGTGGCGCTCGCGCTGCCGGAGAGCACGTCGGCGATCTCGATCTCCGGCGCCGAGGAGTACCTCGGGAAGACCTCAGGTGTCTGGGCCAAGAGCGGCGCGAACGACCCACGTCCGATGGCCAGCATCAGCAAGCTCATCACCGCGCTCGTCGTGCTCGACCGGAAGCCGCTCGCGGACGCGGCCGCGACGGGCCCGACGATCCGCTTCAGCAAGGCCGACCACGACCTGTACGACCAGTACTACGTGCAGGGCGCGACCATCGCGCCGATGCCCACAGGCAGCTCGATGTCGGAGCGCGACGCCATCGCGATGATGCTCGTCCCCTCCGCCAGCAACTACGCCGACGCCGTGTCCACCTGGGCATACGGCTCCCGCGGGGCGTTCCTCAGCGCGGCCAGGAAGTGGCTGGCGAAGAACGGCCTGAACAGCACGAGGATCGTCGAGCCGACCGGAATCAGCGCGCAGAACACCAGCACACCGACCGACCTGCTCGCGCTGGGGCGGCTGGCCGCGGCCAGTCCGGCGGTCGCCGCGATCGCCGGGATGAGGTCGCTGCAGATCCCCGACCTCGGCGGCTTCTCCAACACCAACGACCTGCTCGGCGTCGAGGGAGTCACCGGTCTCAAGACCGGCAACCTCGGCAGCGGCTCGCACAACCTGCTCTACACCGCGTCGCTCGACGTCGGCATCGGCAAGCCGATCTCCGTCGTCGGCGTCGTCCTCGGCGGCGCGACCAACGCCGCGGTCGCCGACGACGTGAAGGCGCTGCTCGCGAGCATCCGCGAGGGCTTCCACCAGATCGACGTCGCCGAGGCGGGGCAGCCTGTCGGACACATCGAGACGCCGTGGGGCGACGAGGCCCAGCTGGTGATTCCCTCCGGCACCTCGATACTCACCTGGTCGGACACACCGATCGAGGTGAGCATGACGCTGAACGCCCCGAAGACCTACACGGACGGCGAGGTCGTCGGCAGCATCACCTGGAAGGCCGGACCGAACACGACCTCCGCCGACATCCGGCTGAAGGGCACGATCGGCCAGCCCGACGAGTGGTGGCGGCTCACCCACCCCGATCTGCTCGGCGAGTGAGCCGGGCGCTCAGTTCAGCGCCGACGTCAGGCGGAAGACCCCGTCGAGGAAGGTCGACTTCGCCGGCTCGCGCAGCCACTCCTCGAGCGTGAGCTCGCGACCGGCATCCCGGTACTTCTGCTCGACGTCGCGCATCTGCGCGACGAACGACTCGCCGCGCACCAGCAGCGACATCTCGGAGTTCAGGCTGAACGAGCGGATGTCCATGTTGCTCGAACCGATCACGGCGATGTCGTCGTCGATCGAGAAGTGCTTCGCGTGCAGGATGTACGGCGCCGG
>JAITUD010000513.1 GCA_031286555.1 Microbacterium sp.
CGCTCTTCCGATCTGATGCGGCACGTGCTCGATGAGGCCCTGCTCGGCGAGCACGCGGAACGCCTCGCGCAGCGTGTTCCGTGAGACGTCGAGGCGTTCGGCGAGCGCCGATTCGGACAGCCGGGAACCCGGCGCGAACTCGCCGTCGATGATGCGCTGGCGCAGAGCGTCGGCGAGCGGAGCCGCGTTGGTCATGAGAACCAGGGTATGCGCAGGAGGTCGCTAAAGATTGTTCAACAATCATTCACTCTCTGCCCTACAATCATGAGGATCCCTACCCGCCCACCAAAGACGATGGGAAACCCATGTCCGACACCCCCACCACCTCCGCGCGCACCGACGACGCTGCACGCCTGGCCGCCACGAAGAAGCGCGTGAGCCGCAGCGCCGTCATCGGCGCGATCTTCCTGATGGCCACCAGCGCCATCGGCCCCGGATTCATCACCCAGACCGCCACGTTCACCGCGACCATGGGCGCCGCCTTCGGCTTCGCGATCCTGCTCTCGGTGATCATCGACATCGCCGTGCAGCTGAACGTGTGGCGCATGATCACGTCGTCGGGCAAGCGCGCCGGCGAGCTCGCGAACAGCGCCATCCCGTTCTCCGGTCACGTCATCGCCGTACTCGTCGTGATCGGCGGTCTGGCCTTCAACATCGGCAACATCGCCGGTGGCGGTCTCGGCCTGAACGCCCTCCTCGGCATCGACCCCAAGCTCGGCGGCCTGCTGACCGCGGCGCTCGCGATCATCATCTTCCTGGTCAAGAAGGCCGGCAAGGTGATGGACATCGTGCTCGTGGTCCTCGGCGTCGGAATGATCGTGATGACCGTGGTCGTCGCGATCATCTCGCAGCCGCCGGTCGGCGACGCCCTGCGCCAGACCTTCCTGCCCGACACCATCAACTTCGCCACCATCACCACGATCGTCGGCGGCACCGTCGGCGGCTACATCACCTACTCCGGCGCGCACCGCTACCTGGACTCCGGCAACACCGGCCCCGAGCACGCCGGCCCCGTGATGCGCGCGGCATCGAACGGCATCTTCGTCACCGGCATCATGCGGTACGTGCTGTTCCTCGCGATCCTCGGCGTCGTGGCATCCGGCGTCACCCTCGACCTGACCACGCAGGCCGCCAACCCCGCAGGGCAGGCGTTCGGCGCGGTGCTCGGCGACGCGGGTCTGCGCATCTTCGGCGCGATCTTCTGGGCCGCCGCGATCAGCTCGGTGATCGGCGCCGCCTACACCTCGGCGACGTTCCTCTCCACGTTCCACAAGCGCTTCCTCGGCGGCTGGTCGCTGCAGTGGGCGACCGTGGTGTTCATCGTCGTCTCGCTGATCGTCTACCTGCTGATCGGCACCGCCCCGGCCGCGATCCTCGTGTTCGTGGGAGGCTTCAACGGACTGATCCTGCCGATCGGCCTGACCGTGTTCATGTACATCGGGTGGTTCCGCGCCGACCTGCTCGGCGTGAAGCGGTACCCGCGCTGGCTGCTGATCGCGGGCACGCTGGTGACCGCACTCACCTGGTACATGGGCGCGGTCTCGATCGGCCCCATCTTCGCGTTCCTCGGCATCGGAGGTTGAGAACCATGGCATCCATCGACCTGAACTCGGACCTGGGCGAGAACGTGCCCGACCGCATCGTGTCGGACGACGAGAGCATGCTCGCGATCGTGACGAGCGCGAACGTGTCGTGCGGGTTCCATGCCGGCAGCCCTGAGGGCATCCGGCGCACACTCGCGGCGGCGGTCGCGCACGGTGTCACGATCGGCGCGCATCCCGGATACCGCGACTACGAGAACTTCGGGCGCACGAAGGTCGACATCGACTCCGAGACCCTGCAGGCGCACGTGGAGTACCAGCTCGGCGCCCTCGCGGGCCTGACGAAGGCGGTCGGCGGGACCGTCGCCTACGTCAAGCCGCACGGCGCGCTGTACAACACGATCGCCCGTGACGAGAGGCAGGCGAAGGATGTCGTGGCGGCGATCCGCGCCATCGATCCGAGCCTCGTGCTGCTCGGCCTCGCCGGAGGCGTCGTGCTCGACGTCGCCGAGCGCGCGGGGCTGCAGGTCGCCGCCGAGGCGTTCGCCGACCGCGCCTACCTGCCCGACGGGCAGCTGGTCTCGCGCACCGAGGAGGGTTCGGTGCTGCACGACGCGAGCGCCGTCGCCGAGCGGATGCTTCGTCTCGCCGAGTCCGGAGTCATCCGAGCCGTCGACGGCACCGACGTGCGCGTCGAGGCGCAGTCGATCTGCGTGCACGGCGACAGCGAGGGATCGATCGCGATGGCGGCCGAGACCCGCCGTCTGCTGGAGGCCTCCGGCGTGACGATCACCCCGTTCGCCGGAGCCTGAGATGACCGTCGTCGCCACTCCCGCCCAGCTCGAAGCCGTCCGTGGCGCCCGTCGCGCCTACCGCGAGGGTCTCGCCGAGCCGACCAGCGGCGTCGCCGCGGGGCTGACGCAGGCGAACCTC
Organism: Microbacterium sp.; assembly: GCA_031286555.1. Classification (GTDB taxonomy): domain Bacteria; phylum Actinomycetota; class Actinomycetes; order Actinomycetales; family Microbacteriaceae; genus Microbacterium. The sequence continues at coordinate 2,475 of JAITUD010000513.1, forward strand.
ATCGCGGTGCCCGCGGACTGGGCGTTCGAGACGCTGCTCTACGCGCAGCGGAACCCGAAGCCGTGCCCCGTGCTCGAGGTGATCGAGCAGGGCGCGGTGGAGTCGCGACTCGCCCCGGGCAGCGACATCCGCACCGACATCGGGCGGTACCGCATCTGGCGCGACGGTGAGCTCGCCGAGGAGGTGCCCGACGCCCGTGGCGCGTGGGACGAGCATCCGGATCTCGTCGCCTTCCTGATCGGATGCAGCTTCACGTTCGAGACCGGGCTGGCCGAGGCCGGCATCCCGATCCGGCACCAGGAGCTGGGCCGGAACGTGCCGATGTACCGCACCTCGATCGACTGCGAGCCGGCGGGTCGGCTGCGCGGCGAGATGGTCGTGTCGATGCGCCCGATCCCGGCATCCCGTGTCGCCGACGCCGTGCAGATCTCGGGGCGCACGCCGGCCGTGCACGGCGCGCCCGTGCACATCGGCGACCCGGCCTCGCTCGGCATCACCGACCTGTCCCGGCCCGATTTCGGGGATGCCCCGGAGCTGCGCGACGGCGAGATCCCGGTGTTCTGGGCGTGCGGTGTGACACCGCAGGCCGCGATCATGGCGTCGAAGCCGCCCTTCGCGGTGACCCACGCGCCCGGGTACATGTTCCTCACCGACATCCCCGATGCGGAGTACGTGGTCTGATGCGCATCCTCACCGCTTCCGATCGGGCGCTGCTCGTCGAGGCCGCCGACCTCGACGAGGCGATGCGGCTGAACCTGGCGTGGGCGGGGACGCCGGGCGTCGTCGAGCTGATCCCCGGCGCCCGCACCGTGCTGGTGCGGTTCGATCCGGTGCTCGTGGATGCCGCCTCGCTGGCCGCTGTGCTCTCGTCGACGACGGTGGATGCCGCCGACGTGCCGCACGTCGGCGAGGTGACGATCCCGGTGCGCTACGACGGCGAGGACCTGGCCGACGTCGCAGGCCTCCTCGGCGTCTCGGCCGATGAGGTCGTCGCCCGGCATCTCGCCGCGGAGTGGCAGGTCGCGTTCTCGGGCTTCGCACCGGGATTCGGATACACGGTCGGGTCGGACCCGCTCTTCGACGTGCCGCGCAGATCGTCGCCGCGCACCCGCGTGCCCGCCGGATCGGTCGCTCTCGCGGGGCACTTCACCGGCGTCTACCCGCGCGAGAGCCCGGGCGGCTGGCAGCTGATCGGACGCACGGACGCGGTGATGTGGGACATCGACCGCGACCCGCCTGCCCTGTTCTCTCCGGGGACCCTGGTGCGCTTCGAACGCGCCGAGCGCGAGATCGTCTCCTCTTCTCCGGGTCCTGAGCGAGGAGCGCAGCGACGAGACGAAGGGCGCTCCGCTCCCTCAACAACCGCGGAACAGCGAGACGAAGGGCGTCCGCACAGCGGCACCCTCGAGGTGCTCCGCCCCGCACTCCAGCTGCTCGTGCAGGACCTCGGGCGTCCCGGCCACGCAGCGCTCGGCGTCTCCGCCTCCGGCGCCGCCGACCGCACGGCCATGCGCGACGCCGACCGCGCGGTCGGCAACGCGCCGGATGCCGCCGTGCTCGAGCTCGTCGGCGGGGCCGCGCTGCGCTACAGCGGCGTGCCCACCGTCGCCGCGGTCGCGGGTGCCGTCGGCGAGATGGTGCTGCATGCCGCGGACGGCATGGAACGCGGCATCCGGCCAGGCGCGCCCTTCGCACTGGACGACGGCGACGAGCTGCGACTGGGCCATCCCGTCCGCGGTCTGCGCTACGCGGTGGCCGTGCGCGGCGGCATCCTGAGCCCGCCGGCGCTCGGCAGCGCGGCATCCGACACCCTCGCGGGGCTCGGCCCCGCCCCGCTGGCGGCGGGTGACGTCATCGCCGTGGGTGATCCGCGCACGGCCCCGCATCCGGTCGATCCCGAGCCCCTGGCCCGCGAACTGCCCGCCGCCGGTGAGACCGTCGAGCTGCGCATCGTGCTCGGCCCGCGCGACGACTGGTTCACCGCCGACGCGATCGAAGCCCTCACCGGCCAGGATTGGGACGTGACCCCGCGCTCCGACCGGGTCGGCATCCGGCTGCACGGCGCGACGCCGCTGGAGCGGGCCGCCGAGGGGGAGCTGCCCAGCGAGGGCGCCGTGACCGGTGCGATCCAGGTGCCGCCGGACGGGCAGCCCGTGCTGTTCCTGCCCGACCACCCGCTCACCGGCGGCTATCCGATCATCGGCGCGGTCATCGACCGCGACCTCGACCTCGCCGGACAGCTCCCGCCGGGAGCGCGGGTGCGGTTCCGGGTCGAAGAACACGAAGACATCTCGTCTCTCGCGGATCCTGAGCGAGGAGCGCAGCGACGAGACGAAGGGCGTTCAACGTCCGACGAAGGGGAAGGGACCCCATCATGAAGAGGATCCTGATCGCGAACCGCGGCGAGATCGCCGTGCGCGTCATCCGCGCATGCACCGAGGCCGGCTACGCCTCGATCGCCGTGTACGCCGACCAGGACGCCGACGCACTGCATGTGCGCCTGGCCGACGAGGCGGTGGGACTGGGGGGCTCCACCGCCTCGTCGACATACCTGTCGATCGATGCCCTGCTCACGGCCGCGCGCGCGTCCGGCGCGGATGCCGTGCACCCCGGCTACGGCTTCCTGTCCGAGAGCGCCGCGTTCGCCCGCGCCGTCGAGGATGCGGGGCTGGTCTGGATCGGTCCGGAGCCTGCGAGCATCGATGCGCTCGGCGACAAGATGACCGCCCGCCGCATCGCGCAGAAGGTGGGCGCGCCGCTGGCCGCCGGCACCGACCACCCGCTCGAAGGCCCCGCCGAGGCGGTCGCCTTCGCCGAGGAGCACGGTCTGCCGATCGCGATCAAGGCCGCGTTCGGCGGCGGCGGTCGCGGACTCAAGGTCGTCCGCGAGCTGGACGAGGTCGCCGATGCGTTCGACGCCGCCACCCGTGAGGCGATCGTGGCGTTCGGGCGGGGGGAGTGCTTCGTGGAGCGGTTCCTCGAGTCGCCGCGGCACGTCGAGGTGCAGGTGCTCGGCGACGGTCACGGCGGCGTCGTCGTGGTCGGAGATCGCGACTGCTCGATGCAGCGCCGCAACCAGAAGCTCATCGAGGAGGCCCCGGCGCCGGGACTGACCGACGAGCAGCGCGAGCGCATCCACGAGGCGGCACGGCGGATCTGCGCCGAGGCCGGCTACCGCAGCGCGGGCACGGTCGAGTTCCTGCTCGCCGCCGACGGCACGATCTCGTTCCTCGAGGTGAACACGCGTCTGCAGGTCGAGCACCCGGTGACCGAGGAGGTCACCGGTGTCGACCTGGTGCGCGAGCAGTTCCGCATCGCGTTCGGCGGCGGCCCCTCGCTGTCGGAGACCCCGCGGCCGCTGGGCCACGCCATCGAGTTCCGCATCAACGCCGAGGACCCTGGGCGCGGGTTCCTGCCCAGCCCTGCACGCATCGACGTGCTGCGCGTGCCCGGCGGCCCCGGCGTGCGCTGGGACTCCGGCGTCGAGGCCGGGGATGCCGTGCAGCCCGCGTTCGACTCGATGATCGCCAAGCTCATCATCTACGCGGACTCGCGCGAGGCGGCGCTCGTCCGCGCGCGCCGGGCGCTGCGCGAGCTGCATGTCGAGGGGCCGGCGACCGTTGTCGGTTTCGACCGCCTCGCCGTGGATGCCGCCGAGTTCTCCACCGACGGCTTCGCGGTGCACACGCAGTGGATCGAGCAGGTGCTGCTGCCGCGACTCGAGCCGCAGCTGCGGCCCGCACCGGTGCAGGATGCCGGGCTGGCGCGCTTCCCTGTCGAGATCGACGGCCGCCGGGTGATGCTGGGTCTGCCGACGGCCCTGCTGTCCGGTTTCGCGGGGGCGGCGGCATCCGCTCCGCAGGAGGACGGACCGGACCCGGCCGAGCTGCGCGCGCCGTCTCCGGGCACGCTCGTGCGCTGGCTGGTCGACGACGGCGCGGATGTCGACGAGGGCGACGCGGTCGCCGTGCTGGACGCCATGAAGATGGAGACGCAGGTGACTGCGCATCGCGGCGGGACGATCGCGCACCGCGCGGACGTCGGCGCCATGCTGGCTCCGGACGGGCTGCTCGCCATCATCGCGTAGCGTCGGACTCCGAGGAGGAGCGGACATGCGCATCGCGGTGCTCGGAGCGACCGGCCGGACCGGGCGCGCCTTCCTCACGGCGCTCTCCGCCGGGCACGAGATCGTCGCCTACGCGCGTCGTCCGGACGCGGTCGTCCGCTCAGACGGCGTGCACGTCGTCGGCGGCGAGCTGGACGACCTCGAGGCGATGACCGCGGCACTGACCGGCTGCGATGCCGTGGTCGTGACGCTCGGCGTGAAGGTCATGCGGCCGACCGCACCGGTGCTGAGGACCGCGATGCCGACGGTGATCGCCGCATGCCGGGCGGCCGGGGTCAGGCGGGTCATCGTGCTCTCAGCGCTGGGCGCGGGGGAGACGCTCGCCGCGGCGCGCCTCCCGTACCGGCTCATCGTGAGGACGGCGCTGATCGCTCCGTTCCGCGATCATGTGGCGGGTGAAAGCCTGCTCGTCGGAAGCGGGCTGGACTGGACGACGATCCACCCCGGACTGCTCGGTGACGGTCCGGCCACGGCGGACCCGCTGGTGGTCGATGCCGGCGCAGCGGGCGCGATGCCCGGCTGGCCGCACACGGAGCGGGCGGATGTCGCGGCGGTGATGCTGCGCGTCATGGATGACTCGGCGACATTCGGGCGACGGCTTCTCGTGCTGTCGGCGCCACAGGCGTCCTGAGCGGAATGTCCGGGAGGAGGGGGCAGACTCCCCATCCCCTTCCCTCCTCCCGGCTGCTGCGGCAAGATCCCCCGAACGCCGCAGTCACCCCTCGCAGCTGACACGCCGAAACGACTGCAGAGAGAGTTTCACTGCTCCTCGGCGCGGGGCCCGTCGGGTGCCGGGGGCCGGCCTCGGAACAGTCGGACGACGATCCCCATCGCCGCCCATTGATTTGTTGATTGAGGGTTCAACCAATCAACACGATATCATCAGTCGGGGACATTCGGGAGAACCCGATCGGACATCACAAGGAGGCCGAGGATGCCGCGTTCTGCGGAGCAGAACCGCGATGCGCGTGAGCGCTCGCAGGCCAGCATCCTGCAAGCCGCCTTCGAGGTGTTCGGCGAGAAGGGCTACCACGAGGCGAGTCTGGCCGAGATCGCCCGCCAGGCCGGTGTCGCCCAGGGGCTGATCAACTACTACTTCGGCGGCAAGGAGCAGCTCGTCGGGGCCGTGCTCGACGCCTACTTCGAGAAGATGACGGCGCTGGCGTTCGGCGACGAGGGCGCCGACGACCGCCTGCGCATGGTCATCGACATGTTCCTGATCGGCGCCGACCAGACGCTGCCGCAGCAGCGCATCACGCTGGGGCTGTCGATCCTGCCCGCCACGCATCGCATCTATGCCGAGTCCGAGCAGCGCAACCTCGACGCGGTGCTCGCCGCCGGCGGGCTCATGCAGGACCTGTTCCGCGAGCGCGGGGCAACCGACCCGGCGCTCGAAGAGGTCATGCTGCGCAGCGTGGTCGAGGGCGTCATCGTCAAGCGCGCCGTGTACGGCAAGACGTACCCGCTGCAGGCTGCGCGCCGCTGGCTGCATCGGATGTACGGGCTCGGCGAGCCCGCAGAGCCGTTGCCCTTCGTTGCAGCCGACCCTCCGCAGACCGCGCTGCGCGCGATCGACGCGTGACGTTCACCTGCTCCGGTCTCAACGGATGTGGGTGTTACGACTGAACACTCGCATCCGTTGAGACCGGAAGCGGCATCAGATCACTCCTGCGGATCGCCGCCGATCGGGCCGACCGCGGCGAGCGGCTTCGGGTCGTCGGCACCGGTCTTGCGCAGCCGGGCGATCGCGTTGCCGCCGTGGTAGATGATGATCGCGGCGACGGTCGCGATCACAATGCCGCCCAGCTCGAAGCCGTTCTCGCCCTGGATCGCGAAGCCGCCGACGGCGACGATCAGCGCGACCGCGGCGGTGTACTGGTTCACCGGGCGTGAGAAGTCGACCTTATTGTCGACCCAGATCTTCACGCCGATCACGCCGATCAGGCCGTACAGTGCGGTGGTCACGCCGCCGAGCACACCGGCGGGCACCGAGTTGATGACGGCGCCGAACTTCGGCGACATGCTCAGCAGGATGGCGGTGATGCCGGCCACCCAGTACGCCGCGGTCGAGTAGACGCGGGTGGATGCCATGACGCCGATGTTCTCGCCGTAGGTCGTCGTTCCCGAGCCGCCGAAGAATCCGGCCAGGGTCGTCGAGATGCCGTCGGCGATCAGCGCCTTGCCGGTGTTCTCGTTGATCTTCGGGTCGTTCACCATGGTGGCGACGCCGCGCACGTGGCCGACGTTCTCGGCGATCAGCACCAGGACGACGGGCAGGAACATCGCCATCGCCGACCAGGTCGTGGGCTCGACGAAGTCCGGGAACTGGAAGTCGGGCAGCCCTACCCACGGCGCATCATTGATCAGCTGCAGCGGCGTCTTGTCGCCCAGCAGCGGATTCGGGATGTTCAGCTCACCGCGGAAGGCGGCGAACGCGTAGCCGGCGATCACGCCGAGGAAGATCGAGATGCGGCCGAGGAAGCCGCGGAACACGACCGCGAACAGGATGGTGAGCGTGAGCGTGACGGTCGCGGTGATAGGCGACACCGCGAAGTTGTTGTGCGCGGCACCGGCCAGGTTGAATCCGATGAGCGCGACGATCGTGCCGGCCAGCACCGGAGGCAGGAATCGGTCGACCCAGGCGACGCCCGCGGTGTGCACGACCACGCCGATGATCGCCAGCAGCACGCCGACCGCGACGATGCCGGCGAGGGCCGAGCCGGTGCCGCCGACAGCGGTCGCGGCCGTGACCGGTGCGATGAAGGCGAACGAGGAGCCCAGGTAGCTGGGCAGCTTGTTGCGGGTGATCAGAAGGAAGAGGATCGTGCCGACGCCGCTGAACAGCAGGGTGGTCGGCACCGGGAATCCGGTGAGGATCGGCACCAGGAACGTGGCGCCGAACATCGCGACGACGTGCTGCACGCCGATCGCGATGGTGGCGGGCCAGTTC